>JBGPBW010000169.1:0-10786 GCA_041481385.1 Puia sp. | reverse complement strand
GTCATGAAATTGGTCTTCTGTCATGCCGGACAGGGTAACCGCTGCGATTTTTTCGAGGTCGGGCATAGTCAATTTTGCGATGGCTGCGCGATCGCCGGAAATTACCGTTTTGAACGGCTGAACATTTTTCAACGCAGGTTTTGCCGTTACGACAGCGCCAACACGATCAAACATGTATATGAGTTGTGAGTAGAGTGGATGTTCCACCCATAAAGTGCCATCCTGGTCAAAAGTCGCAATGCGTTCTTCAGGAGCTACGAAACCAGCGACGCCGGAGTCGGTTGTTGCATGTACAAATTGTACGATTGCCTGCTTAGCTGCACCATCGTTCCAGGAGGGCAACGGATCTGCTGTCGCTTTTTGTGTGCTGTCCGCGGGAGAGGAGCCTGCAGTCGTAGGATTGTTATTACATCCGATGCCGGTAAAGGTTACGGAGATAACAGCTGTCAGATAGATAAATATCCGGCTGATGAATGAAGATTTCCTTTTTATTGTTTTGTTTTTGATCATATGATTGAGGTTCATAAGAAATAAAAATCCGCAGGTAGCGGATCCGGATCATTCAGCAGAATAATCACAGTGTCAGCAAAGGTAAATGGAAGCCGCTACATACGAGTCTGATAAAATCAGGAGCCGGTTGAAATCAGTCTGCCAGGTCGGAGTAGAATGGTTTAATTTCCTGCGACGGAATTCCTGCGCAGCTTCAGGCGTATGGTGGCATTGCCTTTGAAATCGCTGGAGAGAAAGGTTTCGTATCTTTTATCGCCGTCACTGATCACCATCAGGGCTGTATTGGGTGGATATTTTCCGAGATTTTCTGCAAACATGCTCACTTCATTGGTCTCCAGGTTGGTGTCCAGCTGCACATATACATTAAAAGCACGTTCGCTCAGCTCCTGGTGTGCGATAACCAGTTTGCCATTCAGGAACACAGAGATGCTGTCGCCATCTACCTCAGCATTGTCATAAAAACTCAGCCGCACACTGTCGGAGGTGACTTCGATCTG
This sequence comes from Puia sp., assembly GCA_041481385.1. Classification (GTDB taxonomy): domain Bacteria; phylum Bacteroidota; class Bacteroidia; order Chitinophagales; family Chitinophagaceae; genus Puia. The sequence goes on along the minus strand of JBGPBW010000169.1, from coordinate 9,779 downwards.
TTTGCTTACGATCTGTTTTCTTTTTTTAAAATCCTGGTTGATTTTAATGATATCGGCCTGTACAATGGGTTGCTCGGTGAGTATGGGACCGGCTTTTTTTTCTGTGGCAACAGTTGTTTCGGTTACCGATGCGGGACTTTTCCTGGTTCCCGTCACTGTTATGGATCCTGAGGGATTTTTCTGCGCGGATGATGTTTCTGTTGAACCCGAAGAGCCCGATACATTTTTCTGCGTCGTGGTCTTTTCAGCCGGTCCGGATGATCGGGAAGCATTTTTCTGGACTGTGGAAGTCTCGGTTTCTTTCGTAACATTTTTTGTACCCGTAACTTCATCAATACTGGCGAGCATTTCTTTTTCTGCCTGCGCATTATTGCCCTGAACAATATCCGGGATCGGTGGTTGCGGTTTCCAGAAACTACGGATGCTGGACATGTCCTTAAAGATGCTGTCTGTTACTTTGGCTTCCGTATACAAAGTGTAATTCACCCGGAGATCCGGGCAGGTATAGGTATATTTTTTATCACGATAGAAATATCCGTTTAACTCGGTTTTTACTTTGGAAACGCGGAGTGTACCATAAAAACTGGTAATGCAATCTACGCTGTTCGTAGTGGAATTGGTCTGATAGAATATAATCGGGATATCATTAATGACGAGTTTTTTTGTATTCGGATCATAGGTTCCTTTCACGACAAAACTCTGATAAACGTCTTTAAAATAATACCCAAAAAATCCCTTGACTTTGTTTCCTTTTTGGGAAATGATGAGTTCCGTGAGGTAGTTATTCTGAATGCCCGCCACTTCAACATTGGCCTTTCCGTACCAGTAACCGGTAACTTTCTGAGCCTGAAGGGAGAACGCACTGAGCAGTAAAAAAATGGAGGCCAGGATTTTCATGGGCTTATTCTGATAAAATTGGTTGAAACAACACATTCTAACGTGGGAATCCGGCAATCATTATACCATCCTTAGTTTATTTTGGCTCAGGAAGGGGAAAAGGTCGTTTTACAGGGAAGATTATTTAAGAAAGCGCTTGATCTCCCGTTGGGTGTCCCTATCCTTGATGGTTTCTCGTTTGTCATAGAGTTTTTTCCCCCGCGCCAGGCCGATTTCCATTTTAACCAGTCCTTTTTCGCTGAGAAATACACGAAGCGGGATGATGGTATATCCCTTATCTTTTAGCTTATTTTCCAGTTTTCGGAGTTCTCTCCGGTTCAGGAGCAGTTTACGGTCGTGCACGGCGAGATGGTTGTTGGTTGTTCCAAACCGGTATTCGGCAATATGCAGGTTTCGCACCCAGAGTTCCCCCTTAAAAAAAAGGCAGAAACTGTCTGCAAAACTCAGTTTGCTCTCGCGGATGGATTTTACTTCTGTACCTGCCAATACCATTCCGGCATCGTATTTTTCTTCGATGAAATATTCATGATAGGCAGAACGGTTTCTGATTTCAAACATGTGAACGGTAAAATAATCGGAAAGGAGATTAGTTCTTCAACAAGGTCAGCACCGTAGCGATTTTATGCTTTAATTCTTTCCGGTTAACGATAAAATCCAGGAAGCCATGTTCCAGGAGAAATTCGCTTCGCTGAAATCCTTCCGGCAGGTCTTTCTTAATGGTCTCACGGATAACACGGGGCCCTGCAAAACCGATCAGTGCGCCGGGCTCAGCAATATTGAGGTCACCCAGCATGCCAAAAGAAGCCGAAATCCCTCCGAAAGAGGGATCTGTCAATAAAGATATGTAAGGTATGCGGGCGTCAGTAAGCTGGGATAATTTTGCAGATACCTTGGCCAGCTGCATCAGGGAAAATGCGCTTTCCATCATGCGTGCACCACCGGATTTACAGATAATCATAAGAGGCGTTTTGTGCTGGAGACAATAGTCAACAGCGCGGGCAATCCGTTCCCCCATCACCGAACCCAGGGAGCCGCCAATGAATTCGAAATCCATACAACAAACTATCATGTGGTGATCCTTTACCATGCCTGTAGCGACACGGATGGAGTCTGTAATATCTGTCTTACTCCAGGTTTCTTCCAGGCGTTTCTGGTAAGATTTGAGATCAGTAAAATGTAAAAAATCTTTGGAGCGGATGTTCTCAAAGAGCACATCGTATTTATTGTCGTTGAACAGAATTTCGAAATACTCATCGCTACCGATTCGGTGATGGTGACCATCTTTAGGACATACAAAAAGATTTTCCCTTAGCTCAGTGACCGTGCATATATAGTTACAGCTTGGACATTTTGTCCATAGTCCCTCCGGCGTTTCTTTTTTTTCCGCCGTGCTGGTCAGGATTCCTTTTTTGATACGTTTAAACCAACTCGTTTTCATTTCTTCAGTGGTCCCTTCTTCACCAGAGAGGTTGGCCTCAAAATCTTCTTCCCGCTTCATCAAACAAATTTTTGAGCGGCTAAGATAGGGATTTCCCATTTCCTGACTTACTTTTGCCATATTCCCCTGATTCTCAATTTTCAAAGCAACTATGAAATGGTCTGATTTCTTTACCTCGTCGATCGGCAAGAAGTTTATCATGTCTCTGACCGGAATATTCCTGATCACCTTCCTTGTGGTTCATGTGGGCGTGAATGCCTGTATCTGGGCTGGCGATGGCGGACAGATGTTCAACCTTGCTTCCCATTATATGGGAACTACGGTCGTGATACGGATCGTTGAAGTGGGTTTGTTCGCCGGCCTGCTGCTTCATATTATCCAGGGTTTCGTGTTGGAAGTGCAGAACCGTACCCGTCGCAAAACAGGATACGCGGTTGCCATGGGTAACCGGGGCAGTAAATGGTATAGCCGGAGTATGGGACTGCTCGGAACCCTGTTATTATTTTTCCTGATCATGCATCTTGCCCATTTCTGGGTTCCTTCGCGGTTTACCGAGCTGCCTGGTGTAGTGTATAACGGAAAGGAAGTGGCAAACCAATATGATGAAATCGTAAGAATATTTCAGGATCCGCTGGTCGTAGGATTATACGTGCTCGGTTGTATTTCCCTGATGTATCATCTGCTGCACGGATTTCAAAGTGCCTTTCGAACGCTTGGCGTTCCTAATGGAAAATATATTTCCCTGATTAAGGGTGTTGGTTTTGGATTTGCTGTGATCGTGTCGCTGGCATTCGCCATGATGCCTGTTTCAGTCATTTTGGGTTGGGTCAGTTAATGTTATTGTTAATTTTTCAAATTTCCAATTTTCAAAATTTCTTTCATGCTCGATTCAAAAATTCCTGCCGGACCACTGGAGCAACAATGGAATGAATATAAAGGACATGCCAGGCTGGTGAACCCGGCCAACAAACGTAAGATCGAAATCATAATCGTCGGCACCGGACTTGCAGGTGCATCCGCGGCGGCTTCTCTGGCTGAATTGGGATATAAGGTTAAAGCCTATTGTTTTCAGGATTCCCCCAGGCGTGCACACAGTATTGCCGCGCAGGGAGGTATTAATGCTGCAAAAAATTATCAAAACGACGGAGACAGCGTTTTCCGTTTATTTTATGATACGGTGAAAGGTGGCGACTACCGTTCCCGTGAGTCCAATGTGCATCGGCTGGCTGAAGTCAGTTCAAACATCATCGACCAGTGTGTGGCCCAGGGCGTCCCCTTCGCACGTGAATATGGTGGTCTACTAAGCAATCGTTCCTTTGGAGGAACCCAGGTACAACGTACATTTTATGCTGCCGGTCAAACCGGCCAGCAACTGCTGATCGGCGCTTATCAGGCAATGGAAAGGCAGATTGCCCTGGGCAATGTGATCATGTATTCCCGCCACGAGATGCAGGAACTCGTTTTAATACATGGGAAGGCCCGGGGAATCATAACCCGCAACCTGGTGAGTGGTCAACTGGAAAGACATTTTGGACACACCGTTCTGCTTTGCAGTGGTGGTTACGGCAATGTATTTTACCTGTCCACCAATGCCATGGGATGTAATGTCACTGCAATCTGGAAGGCGCATAAACTAGGCGCTTATTTTGCCAATCCCTGCTTCACACAGATCCATCCGACCTGCATTCCTGTATCAGGAGATTACCAGTCCAAACTTACACTGATGTCTGAATCCCTGCGTAATGACGGGCGCATCTGGGTTCCGAAAAAACAAAACGACGGCCGTAAACCCAATGAGATCCCTGAGGAAGAAAGAGATTACTATTTGGAAAGAAGATATCCTGCTTTTGGAAATCTTGTACCCCGCGATGTGGCAAGCCGGGCTGCCAAAGAGCGTTGCGATGCCGGTTATGGTGTAGGCACTTCCAGGCAGGCAGTTTACCTGGATTATACGGAAGCAATCGTGCGTTATGGTAAGGTGGAATGCAGCAAAAATGGAATTGCAAATGCCTCACCCGAAATCATCCGTTTACATGGCAAGGAAGTAGTAAAGGAAAAATATGGTAACCTTTTCGATATGTACGAAAAGATTACCGGTGAAAATCCCTACGAATTGCCCATGCGCATTTACCCGGCTGTACATTATACCATGGGAGGACTCTGGGTTGATTATGAACTGATGACCACCATTCCCGGTTTGTATTGTCTGGGTGAGGCTAATTTTTCAGACCACGGCGCAAACCGCCTTGGCGCCTCCGCACTTATGCAGGGTTTGGCTGATGGTTATTTTGTCATTCCTTACACCATCGGGAATTTCCTGAGTGAAGAGATCCGGACAAAAGAAATTCCTACTGATCATCCGGCATTTGAACAAGCGGAAAAAAATGTGGCTGACCGTATGCAACAGTTAAAACAAATCGGCGGTACTAAAACAGTGGACCATTTCCACAAACAACTCGGAAAGATCATGTGGGAAAAATGCGGGATGGCCCGCAACGCTGAAGGATTGCGTAAAGCCATAGAGGAAATCAGACAATTGAAAAAAGAATTTTATAGCGACCTGAAAATCCCGGGTGATATCCTGGAGATGAATCCCGAACTCGACAAGGCGAACCGTGTGGCGGATTTCATTGAGCTGGGAGAATTGATGTGTATGGATGCGCTGAACCGGAATGAAAGCTGCGGTGGTCATTTCCGTGAAGAAATGCAGACCGAAGAGGGAGAAGCTAAACGCGATGACGAACATTTCTCATTCGTATCGGCATGGGAATTCAAATCAGAAAATGAGTGGGCCTTACATAAGGAGACCTTGAATTTCGAGGTGGCGAAACCGTCGCAGAGAAGCTATAAATAAAGTATGAGAGTATGAGAGTATGGGAGTATGGGAGTAAGGGAGTGAATAAACAGATTAACAGAATAAAAAGCAAGTGTTTCTATGGAGCATTACAAAATGAACCTGACGCTTAAAATCTGGCGGCAAAAAAATAGTGAATCAAAAGGTCGTTTCGAATCTTATAAAATAGAGGATATTTCTTCTGAAATGTCTTTTCTGGAGATGATGGATGTACTTAATGAGAAACTGATCCGTGAAGAGCAGGAACCCGTGGCTTTCGACCACGACTGTCGTGAGGGTATCTGTGGTACCTGCTCGATGTATATTAATGGAAGACCCCATGGCCCCTGGCATGCCAATACCGTCTGCCAGCTTCATATGCGCGCCTACAAAGACGGAGAAACTATTACCATTGAACCCTGGCGCGCCAATGCCTTTCCCGTGATTAAAGATTTGACGGTAGACCGGTCTGCCTTCGACCGCATCATTCAGGCCGGAGGATATATTTCCGTGAATACGGGTAACGCCGTAGATGCCAATGCGCTACCGGTTTCGAAAGATTTAGCTGATGCATCTTTTGCTGCAGCGGCCTGTATCGGATGCGGCGCCTGTGTGGCGGCATGTAAAAACAGTTCGGCCATGCTCTTTGTTTCGGCAAAAATTTCCCACCTGGCGCTCCTGCCCCAGGGTCATCCTGAACGAAAATCACGCGCTTTACAAATGGTCGCCCAAATGGACAAAGAAGGATTTGGAAGCTGCACAAATACCCAGGCCTGTGAGTCTGTCTGTCCAAAAGAAATTTCCATGACCAATATCGCCCGGTTGAACTCCGAGTTTATTATTGCGGGGCTGAGTGAATAAAAGCAATTTGAAAATTCAATTTGCTCCCGCCGCTGGCGGGATCAAATTTCCGACCTAAACAACGCAACGCTGCCACCTACCCAGCTGAGGTCTTTATTGTATCGCACACCAATCATTTTTCCCTTGCTCAGGCGGGCGAGGTTGATTGCGGGTTTAGGCCTGGCTGATCCTTCCGGCCACATATACATGATGCGGATTTCAACCTTGGCTGGAACATCCGGGGTCTGGATAACGGGGGCATAATTTACTTTTCGCTGAAGGATCCAGTTTCCAGGATCTTTCACCGAAGCCAGATCCTCCGGTTTGATGTCTATCACAACACCCTGGCCCGCGAATGAAAAAAGCGGCTTCAAAACATAATTTTCCAGATCGGCAGGAATGGATTTTACCTGGTCCAGGAATCGGGTTTCCGGTACCTGGGGATGCTGAATAAAAGGCAGCGTATATTTCGAAATGCGGTAGAACCAATTGGGGTGCGATATCCATTCAACATCCCAGGCGCGTGCCAGGTCAATATGTTTTCCCAGGCTTTCTTTTTGTGTATGCAGGTCATCGAATATGATCCGGTTATAAATTCGTCTTACCCGGATTTTCTTTTTCTTCTCCTTGTGAATATAATACAACTGATTTCCTTCATCAATGAGTTCGGTTATGCATACGGGTTGTATACCGAAATAATCCTGCGTGCAATAAAAATCAACCCTTGTTTTTTGTTCGTGTGGTTTGATTTCGAGCAGGATCGTGTGTTCGGCGTCTTCGCCGTTCAGCAGGATCTCTCTTAGATCCTTCAGGTAGGATTCCCGGTTATATCCGCCAAGATATTGTGTGAACCCGGCTGTAACCGGGAAATTTTTCTGAATGGTTTCCGGATAAAAAACCTGGAATGCATACAGCGTAGGAAAACCCTGCATTTCGATCAGTTGCGGTTCGAGTTCATTATTTTCGTTCAGGCAAACTCCAAAATCAAAAGCAATGAATTGAGCGCGGTTTTCTTTGCCGGGAACAAAATCATTTGGCGGGATCGCTTTCTGCGAGCCGGCAGTAAAACCGGGTGCAGACAGAATATCCACAATGGCCTCACAGGCACTGATCATTTTTTCTTTGAAATCATTCGGCACAAATACCGGGGTTTCCGCGACGCGAAATTCAATGGCACCCGGATGTTTCCTGTCCAGATCTTTCAGGAAGGACTGGTATTTCTCTTCCGTAAAAGACTCATTGAATAATTTGCGTAAATGTGGAATCATACATTTCTTAATTCGGGAATTCGGGAATTTGAAAATTTGAAAATAGAGTTCATAATATGAAGATAGATTTCCAAATTTTCAAATCTCCAAATTTTCAAATTCTCCTCGCCGTATTCAGAAAATTCGGGATGACGTTTGCATACGTTTTCCGGATTTTATCCGGGTCATTCAGATGCAGGATCATGCTTTTCCATTTTTCTTCTCCATATCCTTCTATCACAGTTTTCTTTTTATCGGCCCGTTGCAGGTACATGCTCATACCCATGGCATCGGCCTCCGGATGAAACTGGGTACCCAGCATGTATTCGTTGAAACGGATGGCCATGATCGCTCTTTGGAGGGGTACATGGGGTCTCTCTTTTTCTATGGCGAGCACATGAGCGCCCTTTTTTCTCATATCAGTTTTATCTTCCTCGATCACCTGGTAATCCCGGCTGTCAACAGCATAAAACGGATCACGCAGGCCATGAAAAACGGCCTCATGTTTTCCTTCAGCTTTCATATGCATTGGGAAAACCCCGAAAGCCGTAGATTTCCTTTTCGTTACTTTGCCCGTTTTAAAAAAACGGCATGCCAGCTGGAAAGAATGGCAAATGAACAGTACGTATTTTTTGTCGGCTTCACTGGCAACCTTGTTGTGTTTCACCAGTCCATGGAGCCAATCCATGTATTTGGTATCCCAGGAAACACCTTCGGTCTCCAAGGGGCTTCCTGGACCACCGCTGGACAGATAAATGTTATAAGACAGGTCAGGTAGTTCTTCTTTCAAACGGACATCGAATATTTTGGATACTACAGGTAACCCCTTAGCCTGGCTATATTCCTGCAGAATCTGTTGTATACAACGCATCCCTTCATTCGGCCGTCCTTCATAAAGATCAAGTATCGCAACGCGTAACGCATGATTCATCCTGCAAATATCTTCAAAAATATCTGTTATGTCTGCAGCAAAAAACGGTTACCTTAATAAAATTGCGATTGGGCAATTTTATTACAAGTTTACTGCTTTCCGTAACATGATGATCTTGGTTCCCGGCAGCTGGTTCCGGTCTGACGCAGGCTTTATAGAAAGCAGGGATTCAGATGCAAGTGCTGGTGAAAGAACCTGGCAGGAGATGATGTTGATTATTTCCAGGACCGATTACATTATTCATACTTCCGACCGCCGGTATACCACAAATCGCGGAAAGAGAAAACAAAACTGAGATTTGCATAATTTTCCCTGATCAGGTTATTGTCAGTTGTACCTTTTATTCCGTACTGAAGAACGACGATAAAAGATAAAGGGGAGCGTTTGGAATTGACGCCCATCCCAATGGTTCCGCCGATATCATTAATTGGGGTTCCGTTTACAATGAGATAGGTTTTGTTATAGTAAAATCCCGCCTGGAAAAAAGAAGTTTCGTACCTCGTATTATAGGCTATTTTCTTATTAGATATTTCAAATCCTACAGAAGCACGTTGACTGTTCTTATAAAAAAAATCGCCTGTTGTACTCCGAAGGCTTGACCAGTTCTGAAATTTATAGTCAGCCACCAGGGTATATTTCTTATCCTTTGTAAGGGAAAACCCAGCACCATAACTTGTCGGTATATTATAAGTTCCTACAGTAATCTTGGAACGCAGCACATTGGAATCCAGATTCAATACGGTCACTGTACTTTCGCTGTTCAATGCCGTTTGATTTGCGTATACCGCGCCCAGAATAAAATCATAATGACTATTGATGGAACCATAGTAATGAATTCCATAGTCCAGGTAAATGTTGTTGAAAAATGTGTTGTTGTCTTTGGATACATAAATGGACGAACCCTGGCCAAGAAGGATATTCTTGTTATCAATCGAGCCAAACAAATAGGAAGTGGTCAGGCCGATAGAAAGATGGCGGAATAATTCATAACCATTGGCCCAGAAAACCTTATTGATTCCACCGTATCCCTGGTTGTAAGACGGCACCGCACCACCATTGTAGCCGATCGGCTGGTAGCTGGAATATTCATAATTTTCCTCGCTGTAAGGAACAAGTCCAACTGCACTTCCCCAATGCCTGAAAATTTTTGTTCCAAGGGCAAATCTTTTGAAGGTTATATCAGTCGACGTATGATTGGTTTGACTGACCGGATTACCTGAATAATCAATGTATTGCCCGTTCACGCCGATTTCACCGATAAAGAAAGAATTATCCATGGCACTCAGCGCAGCCGGATTATTGGAAATGATGTTTCTGTTGTTGCGGTAAGCCAGGCCTGTTGACGCCATGCCGGTTGTACGGTTGATGATATTATCGGTAATGTCGCCAATCGCGTGAATGGAATAAGGTGAATTGTTTGTTTGCGCCAAACCCGCCGAAGTCAGAAAAAATGAACATGCTATCGTGAGCCGTATTCGCATAAATTTAAAACCCCTCGGTTTGGTCATATTAATAATATGAGGCGTAATAGATGATCAGTGAAATTTGATTTGATAATAGTGCATTGTAAGCATTTCCGATAACAGCCCGGTT
>JBGPBW010000168.1:0-10958 GCA_041481385.1 Puia sp. | reverse complement strand
TGCAGGGCATTGCACATTTCGGATTAAATAAAATAACCCAAATTGATTCTGTAGTGATTGACTGGTATAACGGGAAGCAGGAGGTGCTGAAAAATGTGCAGGCCAATCAGCAGATTACTGTCGACATCAAAAACGCACTACTGCCTTTTTCTTTTCAGCAACCGGTGATCGCGGGTGATGCACTATTCAAAAAGGTAAACGGGGAAACCGGGGTCAGTTACCATCATGCGGACTACAATTTTATTGATTTCAATATACAGCATCTTCTTACCCACAAATTATCGGAATATGGACCCGGGCTGGCTTCGGGTGATTTGGACGGGAATGGATTTGACGACCTGGTTGTGGGAGGAAATGCATTATTGCCGACCTGCTTATTCATGCAACAACCGGATGGAAAATTCATTCGGAAAAACCTTCAGGGAGAAGTCAACAATAGTTTTGTGGTTCCAAAAGATGAGGGCATCCTGGTCTTCGATGCGAATGGTGATGGTAAACCCGATATCTATATCAGCAGCGGCGGATATGCTCTGGCACCAGGTGATGCCAGTTACCAGGACCGCCTGTATATAAATGATGGTAAAGGAAATTTCAGGATCGATTCTTCAGCGCTGCCGGTCAATCACAACAGCAAGTTTTGTGTGCGCAGTATTGACTTTAATCAGGATGGGAAACCGGATCTGTTCGTCTCCAGCCGGGTGGAGCCCTGGAACTATCCCCGCCCGACAAGCAGTTTTATATTCAGGAATGATACTGAAAATGGACGCGTTAAGTTTACAGATGTAACAGATGAAGTAGCACCCGGATTGAAAAATATAGGACTGGTATGCGATGCGCTGGTTACTGATTTTGATGGTGACGGTGAAATGGACCTGATCGTAGTAGGTGAATGGATGCCGGTTAGTTTTTTTAAAAATGTACACGGGAAATATAAAAACGTAACGGAAACTTCAGGTGTTGATGGTAAACCAGGATGGTGGAATTCCATCGTAGGCGGGGATTTTAGAAACACAGGACGTATGGATTATATCGTTGGTAATACCGGATTAAACACATTATACCAGGCCAGCGATTCTTTTCCGGTATACATGACCGCGAAAGATTTTGACAACAATGGAAAATATGCCGGAATTCCTTCTTTGTACCTTCCGGATCAGCAGGGTGTGAAAAGGGAGTTTCCTGCCCTGGGCCGGGACGACATTACCCGACAGTTATTCAGTTTGAAAAAAAGATTTGACAACTTTAAGAAATATGCTGTGTCGTCCATGGATGAAATCTTAACACCGGAACAACGAAACGGTGCACTGCGACTGAAGGCGACCATGCTGCAATCCTGTTACCTGCGCAATGAGGGAGGCGGAAAATTTACCATGATTCCCTTACCCATAGAAGCACAGTTCTCAGTGATCAACGGGATGGTGGTGGATGATTATGACGGTGATGGAAACCTGGATCTGCTGATGAACGGAAATGATTATTCAACTTCAGTGGGGATCGGTCAGTATGATGCATTCTACGGTCTCCTGCTGAAAGGTGATGGAGCAGGAGGTTTCAAATCGATGTCCATGCTGCAAAGTGGCGTATGTATTCCTGGAAACGGGAAAGCCCTTGTAAAATTAACAGGAGCCAAAGATAAATACCTCGTCGCGGCAAGCCAGCGTCAGGGTAATCTCGAAATATTTGAATTGAAAAAAAGACAAAGAATTGTACCGGTTCATCCCGGAGACAGATTTGCGCTGCTGACTTTGGCAAATGGAAAAACCCAAAAACAGGAACTAAACCAGGGATCCTCCTTTCTTTCCCAGTCGGCCAGCTTCCTGAGTGTTGGAGAAAACGTTTCGGCAATACGTATTGCTGACAGTAAAGGATTATTACGCGATGAAAAAATCAAGAATCCATGACGCATCTGGTGATATGCAAAAAAAATATTGGACAGATTTTGATGATTTGTTGCCTGATCTTTATTTGCCTGCCGGAAAAAAATTATGCCCAGGCGGAACTACAGGCCTGGGGAAATCTGACCGGCATCCGGGTACAGGGGGAGTTAATGGGATTTGAGTCCAGTATCCGGATGGTTGACAAATCAGGCTCATCCATGAACGCAACGGGCAAAGAACAACAGAGTCCCAGATTCAGACGGGACAGTGGACAACAGGTTGTGGTTACCCGTTTGGGTAATGTGCAATTCACCGAAACAGTTACAGACGCCGGACCCGGAATCGTCCAGGTGGCCATCCGGCTGGTTTCAACTAAGGATACCGCGCTCACGGGCATTTTCTTTTGTATCAGTCTTCCGTTCACAACCTATGGCGGAGCTTCAGTAAAAACCGGAACTTCGAAACCCATATCCTTTGCATCCCTGAAAGCAGACAGCAGCGGTGTTTTGCTGAATGCGTTCACTGCGAATCTGCATGTTCAATCCGGGCAGCGTGTATTCAATGTCAAATGGCAGAAAGAAGGCAGGGTGACCCTGAGAACAGAATCAGGTACCAATGGAAAGTCTCTTGATTTTTATATTCCCATTGTATCGGGAGATCTGAGTGCAGGCCTGACACTGGAAAAAACATTTATCATCGGCGTCTCAGGACCCATCGACCACAGGGATGTTCATGTGAAATTAAATACCACGGCGCCCGGACGGGAGTTCGCGGGATTCGGTGGAAACTTTCGCATCCAGAATCTTAAAACGGATCCGCAGGTGATCGATTATTGCCTCAATAATTTAAGGGTTGCGTGGGGACGTGTGGAAATGCCCTGGCGGTTTTGGCAACCGGAAAAAAACAGCGATCCGGTTGCCCTGGCGAAATTAGGACATCTGGATCCGCATGTTCAGCGCGCCATGGAAATGGCATCGAAACTTCAACAGTTACACATTCCTATAATTCTTACCGACTGGTCCGCGCCTGACTGGGCGATTATCGGGAAACCGGTTTTTCAACATCAAAACGGCCAGCCCTGGGGCAATCCCCTGAATCCGGACAGTCTGCAGGAAACCTACAAATCCATCGCAGACTATATACAATACCTGCAGGATCAGTATGGCGTTGTGATTCGGTTTTTTTCATTCAACGAATCAGACCTGGGCATCTACATCCGTCAAACAGGAGAGCAGCATGACGAACTGATCAAAGGACTCGGAAAATATTTTTTATCAAGAGGAATTCAGACGAAAATATTACTGGGTGATAACTCGGATGCAACAACCTGGACTTTTATTGAGCCGGCGACGCGCGACCCTGCTGCTCATCCTTACATGGGTGCAGTATCCTTCCATTCCTGGAGGGGCTGGGATACAGAAACATTAACCCATTGGACCGATGCTTCCCAAAAAATGAACCTGCCATTAATTGTTGGTGAAGGAAGTATAGATGCGGCAGCATGGGCTTATCCTGCTATTTTTCTCGAACAGACTTACGCCATGGAGGAAATCAATCTCTATATACGGTTGATGAGTATCTGCCAGCCCCTAAGTATTCTGCAGTGGCAGCTGACTTCAGATTATTCACCGCTTACCGGGGGTGGAATATTTGGAAAAGAAGGTCCACTCGAACCAACCCAACGATTTTGGAATCTGAAACAACTGGCGTCTACTCCGGAAGGACTAAATTATTTTCCGGTTTCCTGCGACCGGTCCACCGTAACCTGCGCCGGATTGGGTAATAGTCATTCCCGAAAATATACGGTCCACTTTGTCAATAACGGAGCAGAAAGAAAAGTGATCATCAGCGGCATTCCGCTAGGCGTGCATGGATTCCGTATTTTTTCAACCGGCAAAAACCGTTCGATGCAGGAAGGACAGCCTGTGAAGATTAACAATGGTGCGGCGAGTTTCTTCTTACCCTCCGGCTGTTTTACAACCCTGACCGGACAATAACAACCTTTACATTTTTTATCATTAAAATACAGAAACATGCCCGGAGATTCATTGAAGATTAACAACAAAGCTGTGGCACAAAATACTTATGATGCCATCGTTGTCGGTTCAGGCATCAGCGGCGGATGGGCTGCCAAGGAGTTAACTGAAAAAGGTCTGCGTGTGCTGATGCTGGAAAGAGGCCCGAAGCTGGATCATATCACAGGATACAAGACAGCTAATTATAGTCCCTGGGATTTCCCGCATCGAGGTGCAGCTACATTAAAACAAAAACAAGACTATCCGGTGATATCGAGGGACTGGGCCATGTATGGAACTGCGGCTCAGGAAGCGATCATGGATTATTGGGTGAATGAAAAAGACTGTCCTTACGTGGAAAAGAGGCCCTTTACCTGGTGGCGAAGTTATCAGATGGGTGGTCGTTCTCTTTTGTGGGGAAGGCAAAGTTATCGCTGGAGTGATCTGGATTATGAAGCCAATCTGCGGGATGGTATAGCCATCGACTGGCCCATCCGCTACAAGGATATGGAGAAATGGTACGACTATGTAGAAACCTTTGCGGGCATCAGCGGATCTAAGGAGGGGCTGGAGCATTTACCGGACGGGATTTTCCTGCCACCCATGGAACTGAACTGTGTTGAAAAAGATGTGGCGGAAAGAATAAAATCATTTTATAAAGGACAACGCCATATGTTTATTGGTCGTGTGGCCAATCTGACAGCGGCCATACCGGGGAGAACGAAGTGTCAATTCAGAAACCGGTGCTGGGAGGGTTGTCCGTTCGGCGCATACTTTAGTACACAATCTTCCACGCTTCCCGCAGCTATGGCGACGGGAAAACTGACGGTGCGACCTTATTCCATCGTCACGCAAATACTTTTTGATAAAAATAAAAAAAGGGCAACCGGTGTTGAAGTGCTGGATGCTGAGACAAACAAAACCTACACGTTCAATTCAAAAATTGTTTTCTTAAATGCGTCAACGTTAAACAGTGCCTGGGTATTGATGAACTCCGCGACGGATGTCTGGCCAGAGGGTTTGGGCAGCAGCAGCGGGGAGCTGGGTCATAATATTATGGACCATCATTATATGCTGGGTGCCCAGGGTACGATGCCCGGTTACGAGGATAAATACTATTATGGTAGAAGGGCGAACGGTTTTTATATTCCGCGATTTGTCAATATGCATGGCGATAAAAGAGATTTTATCCGGGGATATGGATACCAGGGAAGCGCCAGCAGGGAGGGGTGGAGTCGGAATGTTGCGGAGATGAATATCGGAGCGGAATTAAAGGAAACCCTTACTGAACCCGGAACATGGGCCATCGGAGCTACGGGGTTTGGAGAAATTTTACCTTATCATGGTAACCAGATCAGTTTAAATAAGGAGGTGAAGGATAAATGGGGGCTGCCTGTGCTCACCATGGATGCGGGATTAAAAGAGAATGAATTGAATATGCGAAAAGATATTATCAAAGAACTGGTCGCGATGTTTGAGGCATCAGGCATCAGGGATATCAGCACCTGGGATAAAAATTATGCAATCGGACAGGGCGTTCATGAAATGGGTGCAGCCCGGATGGGAAGGGATGCGAAGACTTCTGTCCTGAACAGTCATAACCAGGTTTGGGATGCGCCGAATGTGTTCGTAACTGATGGAGCCTGCATGGTATCCAGTGCCTGTCAGAATCCTTCGCTGAGTTATATGGCGTTAACAGCAAGGGCCGCTGATTTTGCTGTATCGGAAATGAAAAAAGGGAACCTATAACTAATTTTATATGAGGGTTTAAAAAAAACTTCAAAAGAAAAGATATGAAACGAATCGTATTCCTGCTTGTTTACTTAATCCTTTTCCTGGGTATCGCAGTAGCGCAGGAAAAAAAGAACCTGAATGAGGAAACCGAAATCTATTCCCCGGTACCGCCAAAAGTTACACCCGGTGCTGCCTTCAGGGATGCACCTTCCGATGCGATTATTCTTTTTGACGGAAGAAATCTGGATCAATGGGTGAATACAAAGGATTCTGCTGCGGCTTCCTGGATTGTTGCAGACGGCGCTATGACGGTAAATAAAAATACCGGCGATATTCAAACCCGCGCTGCATTCAAAGACTATCAGCTGCATATTGAATACCGGATCCCTGCAAATATTACCGGATCGGGTCAGGCAAGGGGTAACAGCGGAATTTTTTTGGCGGCGCTTCCACGGGGAGCAGGCGGATATGAATTGCAGGTCCTTGACAATTATGATAATCCAACCTATGTCAATGGGCAGGCCGGCAGTATTTACAAACAATCTATACCACTGGTGAATGCCTGTCTCAAACCGGGTGTTTGGCAGACCTATGATGTAATCTGGACTGCACCGGTATTTACAGAATCAGGACTTTTGAAATCTCTGGCACGCGTCACCGTTTTTCACAACGGTGTGCTGGTTCAGAACAACACGACGATACTGGGCGATACGCCCTGGATCGGTCAGCCTGCTTATCGAAAACACGGTGCTGCCCCCATCAAACTGCAGGCTCACGGTGACAAGAGCGAACCCCTGAGCTACCGGAATATCTGGGTAAGACCTTTGTGAACTTTTAAAAAATGATTATGCGAAAGCTTGTTTCATTTATGCATATATCCATTGACGGATTTGCAGCCCGGGCAAACGGATCTATGGACTGGATAAAGTTTGGAGATGAGATGTTTGAATACGCCCGTATACGCACAGAACAATCCGATGCGGCATTATACGGACGTAAAACATTTGAGCTGATGGATGCGTACTGGCCAACAGCGGCGGATAAACCCAACGCTTCCATACACGATATTCAACATGCAACCTGGTACAAAGCGGTGAATAAATATGTTGTATCGGAAACAATGCGTGGAAAACAATTGGAGAAAACTAAAATATTAAGTGGAAACATAATCGAACAGATCAGACAGTTAAAACAAGAGACGGGACGTGAGATCATCATGTTCGGGAGTCCCCGGCTTTCCGCATCCCTCATGCAGGAAAATCTGATTGATGAATATTGGCTGTCCATCAATCCCATGATTCTGGGAAACGGCATTCCACTATTCAGGGAAAATGAAACAGAAATAAAACTGCAGCTTGTAGAAAGTTTTCCATTCTCCAGCGGCGTAGTTTGTTTGCACTATTCCAAAATCGAAACTAAGGAATGATCCCATGCAGCTCCCTGTTTGCATTACTGACGGCCTGTATTGTAATCAAACAAATAAGACTAACTTTCTTTTTGAATCATATTCAGTGATCATATTCGAACAATGAAAGAAAAGAAAGCACTTCCCGCTGCCATCACTATTTTTGGTGCCAAAGGTGATCTGACTCACCGCAAGTTGATACCTGCATTATACAATCTATATATCGGCAACCACCTGCCGGATTCATTTGGAATATTTTGCGTCGACTTTCTTCCTGCAACAGATCCCGAACTTCGAAAAGATCTGCTATCGGGCATTAATACATTCAGCAGGAGCGGTCAGGCCGACGAAATGAAATGGAATGAATTCTCTTCAAGGATATTTTATACCCAGGGTGACTTCCTGAAAGCGGGAACCTACGCCAGTTTGAAGGGAAAATTGGAATCATACGACAAACTGAACAAACAAAGGGGAAGCAGGATGTTTTATTTCGCCGTAGCCCCCCGGTTTATAGAAGTCATCGCGGATTCGCTGTATAAGGCAAAACTCTGTCACCAAGTAAACCGGGACCGGATCGTGGTGGAAAAACCTTTTGGCACAGATCTGGATTCTTCAAAAAAACTCAATCGTTTTCTCGGAAAAAGATTTGAGGAAAGCCAGATCTACCGGATTGATCATTATCTGGGTAAGGAAACCGTCCAGAATATTCTTGCATTTCGCTTCGCCAATTATGTGTTTGAGCCACTATGGAACAATAAGTATATCGACCATATACAAATCAGTGTAGCTGAAGAAGTGGGGGTTGGTAAACGGGGCGGCTACTACGACAGCAGTGGGGCTTTACGGGATATGATACAAAATCATCTGCTACAACTGATGTGTATCGTCGCGATGGAATGCCCTGATGCCTATAAGGCCGAAATGATCCGGAATGCGAAAACCAGGGTGATGCAACGCGTAAGGACGTATACGACAGCCGAAGTATTTAAAAATGTTGTAAGAGGTCAATATACGGCTGGAACCGTCGATGGTCAGGCCAGGGCGGCTTACCGGAGTGAAGACCAGGTGCCTTCCGGTTCCAATACGGAAACTTTTATCGCGGCCAAGTTTTTCATTGACAATAAACGTTGGAAAGGTGTCCCTTTTTTTCTGGGTACCGGGAAATCGCTGCCAAAGCAGACGTCCGTCATTGTGATTCAATTCAAAGATTCACCCAATAAAATATTTAAAGATGACCTGGAACCCAACCGGCTGATCATCAGCATTCAGCCTGAACTCGAAATCTGTTTGCTTTTTGAAAGTAAAGTGCCGGGTTTAGAAATGAAATTGCAGGCGGTGGATATGGATTTTACCTACCAGGAAAATTATACGGAAAGTCTTCCTGAAGCTTATGAAGCCCTGTTGCTCGATGTGCTGGAAGGAGATGCGACATTGTTCATGCGGGCAGACCAGGTGGATGCCGCATGGAAAGTCGTTATGCCAATCCTGAATGCATGGAAAAAATTTCCAACCCGGCAACTCCATTTTTATCCGGCCGGTAGCTGGGGACCCACTGCAGCCGGTGACCTGGTGAAACCTTTTGCGCAGCACTGGTTTCACCTGCCGGTAAAGACAAAGAAATAGCGACCTGGAATTAATTATATCGCATTTATTTATTCATCATCTCCTCAAATGTTTTTATGAAAACAGGCTATAAGAAATATTTGTATGTCCTGGCGTTGACCGTCTGTCAGATGAGTTCAGTCTCTGCCCAGCAGGACCCCGGCAGGATACGCGTTATCATGTTCGGCGCTCATCCTGATGATTGTGATGAACGAAGTGGTGGCACTGCAGCCCTGTTTGCGCAGATGGGATATGCGGTGAAATTTGTTTCAGTGACGAACGGGGATGCCGGTCACCAGACATTAAAAGGGAAGGAACTGGCAAAAAGAAGATATGCGGAAACGCAGGAAGCAGCCAGGCGACTGGGAATCAGTTATGACGTACTCGACAATCACGACGGTCTGTTGATGCCGACACTGGAAGTCAGGCTGGAGATTATAAAAGAGATTCGCGAATGGAACGCGGACCTGGTGATCGCTCCCCGACCAAACGATTATCATCCTGACCATCGTTATACAGGTGTTCTGGTTCAGGATGCCGCCTATATGGTAGCAGTTCCCAATATTGAGCCCGAAGTAAAAGCACTGAAAAAAAATCCGGTATTCTTATATTATGAAGACCGGTTTCAAAGACCCAATCCGTTTCGTCCGGACATCGTCGTGGATATTTCTGCGGTATATGATAAAAAAATAGCCGATCTCGATGCTCATGAATCACAGATGTATGAATGGCTTCCATGGATCGGGGGTTATCTGGAGGAGGTTCCGCAAGGCAGGGAAGATCGGATTAAATGGCTTTCCAAAAGAACCGCAAGACCTATTAATCAGGAAACCCGGAAGAGCCTGGAAAAATGGTACGGAAAGGAACGGGCCGACAAAGTGCAATATGTGGAAGCATTTGAGATATGTGAATATGGCGCCCAGCCCAAAGACGATGAAATAAAAATATTATTTCCGATGCTCGGTAAATAGAAATCCTGTCATGCCTTCATTGACGTTTTCGTAGCAACCGTTACAGCAATTTCGGTTGCAGCCTCCAAAATAAAATCAGCCACCTCTTTCGGATGGGAGACCAGAGAAGCATGACTTGATGGCAGAGAAATGGTTCTTGCATTCATACGCTGGGCCATGAATTGTTCAGCTTGTGGCGGTATCATCCGGTCGCTCAGTGAAATCTGGTACCAGCAGGGAAGTTTTTTCCATCCGGCATTGGTTACCAGGTCTTCAAAACACATCATCGACAATGGCTTTTGTGTGGCTGCCATTACAAGCGCTTCATTTTGATCAAGATCTCCGCAAAAATTTTCCGCATACATTTTCCTGTCGATCCAAAGAAATCCGTATCTATCCGGCCGGATGGCGGCTGCACCTGGCGGTGCAACAGGGGCTCCGGATGATAAGATGGAAAGGCTTTCACCTTTATCCGGGGCGAATCCGGCGATATATACCAGGCCGGTTACCTTCGGACACAGATGAACCGACTCCGTAATAATCGCGCCTCCATATGAGTGGCCGACGAGCAGGACAGGACCGTCAAACGCTTCGGCCGCTCGCCGAACGGTTTCCACATCATCAGCCAATGATATTAATTTTTGTTGTGTAGCCAAAGTGTTAAACCCGGCTTCCTGTAAGAGCGGAATTACTTTACTCCAGCTGGATCCATCCGCCCAGGCTCCATGCACAAGTACGATGTTGGGTTTTGTTGACATAAATAATGCTTTAGATTGTTAAGACGGTTTAATATAACAGCGCGACTCCCCGGTATTTTCCGGAGCGAAAATTTCTTACAGTTCGGGTTTGGGCTGCAATTCGTGGAGATCGAAAAACGGGCAAAGAGGTTCGATAGCTATTTTCCTATAGAAAGGTAAGCATTTACCGGTAACGGTGTATTAAGTCTACGTCAATAAAATTTAAAAGAAAACGAACGGTTAACAGAAAGGAGGATGGTGCGCGTCTCAATTTTTCATATGGAATGCAGCGCAACCCTGTTTCCCTCACTATCAATGAACACGGCCATAAAACCATGTTCAGGAGAGATCTGCGTTTTAGGCACCACGATCCGACCTCCAGCTGCTTCAATCCGGTCCAACACGGTCTGTACATCCGGATTGGCATTCAGATAGATCAACGGTCCTTTGTTATCGGAAGGGGAATAAAACCCTTCACTATAACAAATGGCCCCTCCGATACCGGTATTCATATCTGCGATTGGGAAAAGACGCATTTGAAGCTGGGGCAGATCCATCGGAATCATCTGACATTGAAATATGGTTTCATAAAATTTTTGCGCCCTGAGTAAATCCGCAGTCGGAATTTCAAACCAGCT
>JBGPBW010000167.1:0-10965 GCA_041481385.1 Puia sp. | reverse complement strand
GGAGTTCTGAGCCCAAGCTGATTATAGGCAAAAGTTGTATAGTATTTTATCATTCCGCCGTTCCTGGTTTTAATCCGGAAATTTGCATCGGCATTGTGATAAGCCGGCAGTTGAAAATAATCAGGTTTCTGACTAACCAGGCCAAAATACACGGCGACGTTGACATAACTGTAACTCAAACCCCAGGAATATCTATTATTTTTTGCGAGCTGCTGCGTTCCTACACCGGTAACAATTGGCGATATAGAGGCATCAATTTCGGAACGTTCGGGAAGGTCGATGGATTCCAACAATACAACGGAAGAAAGGGCCTGGCCATAGAGGGCCGAATAACCCCCGGTACTGAATACGGTTCCTTTAAAAAGAAAAGGAGAAAAGCGTCCCCGTGTCGAGATATCGGGAACACTGGTATAATACGGATTGTTCACCAGGCTGCCATCAATGAACTGTTTGGTCTCCTGCCCCGTCCCTCCCCGCACAAAAAGGCCCTCCTGTTCACCAACCTGTTGGGGTCCCGGTAAAGTTTTAAGGGCGGCGGTAATATCAGCATTGGAACCCGCTGTGGTCGCAATATCCAGGGAGCTCATTACAGCCCCTCTCGTTTTGTCTCCGGCTGCAAATGATCCAGCTGAGATGATCACGGCTTTAAGTTCATTGGGTTCCTCTTTTAACTGCAGATCGAGTTCAATTGATTTGCCAAGTATGTTTAAACTTACTTCGACGGAATGGTAACTTACCGAGCTGACAGTAATAGTCTGCAAACCTGTATCCGAGCTGTTGAAATGAAAAATACCTGAAGAATCAGAAGTAGCGCCATCGAAGCTGTTTTTTACCGTGATGCTTGCACCCGGGACCGGATGACCTTTCCCGTCCTTTACCTTCCCTGAAATCAGGGTCTGTGCGTAAATCCCACTGCACCACAGGGTCAGCGAAAATCCCAACAGGGCAATTTTCCTAAAACGGATCCTATAAATAACTCCGAATATTCCACGCATTTACGAACGCATTCAAAACGAAATACGAATATAAAGTAGTTTATATAATAAACCAAATTCAGCTAAAAAAGGCCAGGTTTAGACAAACCCGGCCGTTGTTGATCGTACCCTTTAAAACTAAAACTTAGATATCTTAATGATTTAATTAATTCAGATTACCGGCAAATCGGCTAACGATTCTCTTTTATCTTCATCTGCCCACTTGAAGCCACCAGATAAACAGGAGCCTGAGGTAAAAGAGGAACGCCATATACCATTGACTTGAACAACAGCCCATACTTCCTGGACGCTTTATCTGAAGCCTGGCTTCCGGTTTCAGCACCAAGCCTTACGACCAGAGCGGCACATCCACTATAAAAATTACTCACCATGGCATTTTCCGCAGTAACCGATATTCCTGAATAATCCTTTACCGTACCATCAAACCGTTGTCCCTTCAGCAAAGGATCTGTTTCTGAACCCTGAACGGAGGAGGCAAAAATGACAGATGGGTTGTCAACTATAAAGGACTGAGTTTTGTAATATGCCTGAAACTCGTGTAACTGGTTTCCATCCCCGTCAATATCCAACCCTGATACAAAGAACTGATTCACGGGCATAAACGATTCCCTGTCCACGTGTGATACAAATGAAATCCTAAATTCCATCCACCAGCTTTGATGAGCCGGAGCCAGCCCTGCACCAAAACTGATCCCGGGTTGCCATGCATTGTCGAAACCCGTACCCTGCTTATGATCCTGCTCGGGTCCTGGAATGTCTGCACTAATCAACGTCACCGCCGTGTTACTACGGCCCATTATGGTCACCAAAGCGTCCATACCCCATCCCACGTTGCTAAAAATATAAACAGCTCCATCCAGACCATCCCCCGGGCATCCGTTCCCCGTTTTCAACGAAGGATTTCTAAAAGATAACTCGGGAATCAGCGATTGAGCCTGAGTGGTAGCTGCTAAAGAAAATATAAAAAGAACTGAAGATATACTTCTGGAAAAGCGTGTTTTGAATGGCCGACAAACGATCAGAATCATTGAATTCATAACTTGTTTTCTCCCGGATTATACTGATAACCCATAGTGATTGGAACAAGAACAATTCTTCTGAAGGATTGGAGGCGCTATTTAAAAAAAATAACAGGCTAAGATTGAAGGAAAATTGGAAGGAAGTTAATCAGGAGATTGGTACGGACGTTGCAAGACAAAGATTGCAAGCGTTTTTCAATAATGCAAGTGTTTTGCTGAAAATCGGAAAATAATTTCAATTAGGTCTGTAATGGACGCGGGCAAAAAAAATCTCCGGTCCAGGGCCGGAGATTTCTTAGAATAGTATGACTATTTATACTGTGGAATCAGATCCTTGGCAAGCTGAACTGTTTTACGGATGGCCTCATCGGAAAGGCCGCCCTTCTTGAATTCTGCCAGAACCTCAGGTAGCTTATTATCCATTTCCATGAGGAAATGCTCTTCAAAAGCCTTTACTTTATTCACACGCACTTCACGGAGTAAACCCTGGGTTCCCAGATAAATAATGGCAACCTGTTTTTCAACCGATACGGGTTCATATTGTGGCTGTTTCAGGATTTCCACATTTCGCGCACCCTTATCCAAAACGAGTTTAGTGGATGCGTCCAGGTCTCCCCCGAATTTGGAAAAAGCTTCCATCTCGCGGTACAAAGCCTGGTCCAGTTTAAGAGTGCCAGCTACTTTTTTCATAGATTTTATCTGCGCATTTCCACCTACACGGCTTACTGAAATACCGACATTGATTGCTGGACGTATACCCGCATTAAACAGGTTTCCTTCTAAAAAGATCTGGCCGTCAGTAATAGAAATCACATTCGTGGGTATATATGCAGATACATCACCCGCCTGAGTTTCAATAATCGGTAAAGCAGTCAGGGAACCACCACCCTTCACCTTACCCTTCAGGGATTCAGGCAAATCATTCATATTTCTGGCCACGGCATCATCACTGATGATTTTGGCAGAACGCTCCAATAAGCGGCTATGCAAATAGAAAACATCACCTGGATAAGCCTCACGACCTGGGGGACGGCGGAGTAGCAGAGAAACTTCCCGGTAGGCAACTGCTTGTTTGGAGAGATCGTCGAAAATGATCAGTGCCGGGCGACCCGTATCTCTGAAATATTCTCCGATGGCCGCGCCGGCAAATGGTGCGTAGAACTGTAATGGCGCAGGATCTGAGGCAGATGCGGCAACAATTACCGTATATGCCATGGCACCGCTTTCATTCAAAGTTTGCATGATACCTGCAACAGTAGATGCTTTCTGTCCTATGGCTACATAAATACAGTATACCGGTTTGCCAGCTTTGTAAAATTCTTTCTGGTTAATAATCGTATCGATGGCAATCGCTGTTTTGCCCGTCTGGCGATCGCCGATGATTAATTCGCGTTGTCCTCTGCCAATCGGGATCATGGCATCTATGGCCTTGATTCCTGTCTGTAGGGGTTCTTTTACCGGCTCGCGGTAAATGACTCCCGGCGCTTTACGCTCAATGGGCATTTCATAACTTTCTCCGGTCAGGGGTCCCTTTCCATCAATGGTTTCACCCAGTGTATTCACCACCCTGCCAAGCATACTTTCATACACTTTTATGGAAGCGATTTTTCCGGTACGTCGCACTTTTGCACCTTCCTTAATTTCTCCGGAATCACCCATAAGCACAATACCCACATTATCTTCTTCCAAGTTCCAGGCGATTGCGCGGATTCCATTTTCGAATTCCACCAATTCTCCGCTGCCTACATTGTTCAACCCAAATACCCGGGCAATACCGTCACCCACCTGGAGCACCGTTCCAACTTCCTCCATTTCAGTCGTCAAATTAAAAACGCTGAGCTGCTGGCGGATAATCGCTGAAATTTCGTCTGGTTTTATTTCTGCCATATATTTTTTTTGAATGGTTCTCTAATCCTTAGCGGAACCGGTATATGAATTCGTTTGTTAAAAAGCGATTTTTTATTTTAGTCAGGTCATAGGCAACGCTGGCATCTATTCTCTTGCCGTTACCCTCCAGAATAAACCCGCCAATGATGTTTTCCTGCACGACACACACTAATTCCACTTCTTTCATCTTGCCATCCTTCTTTATTCTCCTGATGATGGCGTTTTTCACCTCATCACTTGCGGGAATAGCGGTAGTCAGGGTTACGGTATAAATACCTTTATATTCTTTATACTGTTCGATAAATGCTTCGGCAATTTCAGGCAGATAACTTTCACGTCCTTTCCTGATTAGCAGACGATTGAATGATTTGGTCAGCTCCCCGGTTTTTTCTGAATCCACTGCCTTAACAACTGCCAGTTTTTGGTCGCTCGTGATGACCGGATTATTCAGAAAGTTCACCAATTCCTGGCTGCTCTCAAAAATGCTCTTTAAATAAAGAACATCCTTGTACACATTCTCCAGTTGATCCTTTTCTTTGGATAAATCAATCAGGGATTTTGCATATCTGGCGGCAAGTCTGGGGTTTGGCATAAAAACAATCAGTTAAATATTTTCATTTCTACGATCAGGAATTTTCAAATCAATTGAGTTTAACTTCTTCCGCCAGCTGTATAATATATTTTTCCTGTTCGGGTTTGTTTTGCAATTCGCGGCGTAATATCTTTTCAGAAATTCCTACGACCAGCATGCCGATTTCATTTTTAACTTCTATGAGCGCAGCCATTTTTTTTCGCTCTATCGCTTCCTGTGCATCGGTGATGATCTTTCCGGCTGCGGTTTTAGCTTGCTCCTTCGCCTCATTAATGATTTTATCTTTGATGTCACGTGCTTCCTTCAGTATCACAGCCCTTTCTTCACGCGCCTGTGCCAGCAATGCCTCATTTTCACTTTTCAACTGCGCCATTTCAGCCCTGACCCGCTCTGCGGTAGCCAGTGAATCCGTAATTCCGGATTCCCGGTCCCTTAAGCCTTTTACAATTGCAGGCCACGCAAATTTGCCCAGAATCCAAAACATAATGAGAAAGGCCACTAAGGTCCAGATCAATAACCCAAATTCGGGAAGAAGTAATTTCATGGCGTCAAATATTTAAAAATTTCCGAAGGAAATACCCTTTTAAATAAACCGCATCCGCCGCCCTTTGCTTTGGATGCAGTTGTACACTTTGCAATGATTATAAAACCATTGCCAAAAAGCCTACGATGATACCAAACAACGCAGCACCTTCAACAAGGGCTGCTGTCAGGATCATGTTTGCTCTAATGTCGTTGGAAGCTTCCGGCTGACGGGCAATGGCTTCAACTGCGCCCTTGCCGATCTGGCCGATACCGATTCCCGCTCCTACTGCAGCAAGCCCGGCACCTACGGCACCACCCGCATTAGCAAGCGGTGTGCTGAGCATGATAGTCAATAAATCCATAATCTTGGCTTTATATTTAGTGAAAAAAAACATTTATGCAAGCATGGAATCTTCATGCTTTTCATGATGTTGATGCAGTTTGCCCTCAATGGCCTGCCCGACAAATACCGCGGTAAGCATGGTAAAAATAAAGGCTTGCAAAAAAGCAACCAGCACTTCAATCAGGTAAATAAATATGGTGAATGCAATGGAAAATGGCGCTGTTCCCAATCCCGCAAACTTGTTCATGTTGCCAAAAATAAATATCAGGGAAATCAAACAAATGATAATGATGTGACCTGCTACCATATTGGCAAATAAACGTATGATCAGGGCGAAGGGTTTGATGAAGAGACTGATGAACTCAACGGGAACCAATATCACTTTCACCCAGCCGGGTACACCGGGTGGATTAAAAATATGTATCCAGTAGTGTTTGTCGGAACTGAACAGAATCACTACAAAAGATATGATTCCCAGTACGGCGGTAAAAGCAATATTTCCCGTTACGTTTGCTGAACCGGGAATCAATCCGATAATATTATTTATAAGAATAAAGAAAAAGATGGTTAGCAGGAAAGGAAGATATTTCTCATATCTGGCCCCCAGGTTTGGCTTAGCAACCTCGTCCCGTACAAAAGTAATCACGGGTTCTATCAGACTCTGGGATCCTTTAGGTGCAGATGTTACTCCCTGTCCCGATAAATATTTTTTTGCAATAACCAGCATCACCCAAAGAAACAGTCCCATTGAAATAAACATCTGTACCACATTCTTAGAGAGTGAAATATCGTAAATCCTAACAGACGTATCGATTTCACCCTGATCATTCACTGCAACGATATCCTGCGCGTTGTATTTGGTGGGGTCCAGTTTTAATTCTTTTATTTTTTCATCAGTAAGCATCATATAGTTGCGGTAGTTCTCTTCACCGTGATGAAAACGGGAAGACATAAAGGCTTCCAGACCTCTTTGTTTGGAATACAGGATAACCGGCAGAGGTATGGAAATGGGGCGTTTTTCACCATTGTCGCCAACGATGTCTATGATGTGAAAATCATGGTTATTCAGCACATGCCCGAAAATGATTTCCTTGGCATCAAAAGTTTTTTTTACCTCTTTATGTGCGCTGTCTTCCTGGGCAGCTGCCGGGTTAAAAATGAACAGCAATAAAACGCTGAAACCCGCTACCAATAAAGATTTGAAGCTTCCCGAGACCATGTGGTAGTTAATTTTGCCGCAAAGATAAGGGTCAGGGTGTAATTTTCAAGGGATTTCTGCAGTCTTACGCGTTAAGCGTTTTATCAAATTGCATCTGATGCAGCTTAAAATAAAACCCTTCTCTCGCCATCAATTGGTCATGTGTACCGATTTCCTTAATTTCTCCTTTATCCAACACCATGATCTTACTGGCTTTACGAATGGTTGACAGACGATGGGCGATAACGATGGAGGTCCGGTCGGCGATCAATTTGCCAATGGCTTCCTGAATCAGTCGTTCAGATTCTGTATCCACAGAGGATGTAGCTTCATCCAAAATTAATATCGAGGGATCAAAAAGCAGGGCCCGGATAAAGGAAAGGAGCTGACGCTGTCCCAGTGAAAGTGTATTCCCCCTCTCCATCACGTCATAATCATAACCCCCTGGCAGGCGCAGAATAAATTCGTGCATACCGATGAGTTTGGCCGCGTTGATGACACGTTCGATAGGAATCTCTTTATTTCGCAGGGTAATATTATCGAGGATTGAACCGGAAAATAGAAAAACATCTTGTAAAACCACCCCGATATTTGTCCGCAGATCATCCAGCCTGTATGATTCAACAGGCCGGTCATCGATGAGGATTGAGCCTTTCTGAATAGCATAAAGCCTGTTAAGGATGCTGATGATAGAAGTTTTACCGCTTCCTGTATGTCCCACAATGGCCATGGTTTCTCCGGGTTCAATAAGGAATGAAATATTTTTCAGCACATAACGTTCATCCACATATGCAAAATAAACCCTGTCAAAACATATTTTTCCAAGAAGTCTGCCAGGCGAAAAACTGCCTTCATCCTTCATCATATCCGGGTTATCAAGTACCCTGAAAACACGTTCACTGGCCACCATACCCATCTGCAGGGTATTGAATTTGTCTGCAATCAGGCGGAGGGGCCTGAAGAGCAGATTGAGGTATAAAAAGAAGGCAATGATCTCTCCCGTTAATGAGGCTGCCTGTTTTTCGGGTAGGTGAAGGACAAGACTGGCACCCCACCATACAAGTAATCCTGTAGAAAAAGCAAGCACAATTTCCACAATTGGAAAAAATACAGAATAAGCAAAAATCGCCTTGATATTGGCATTTCTGTGCTCACGGTTGATCTTTTTGAAATTTTTATACTCCTTGTCCTCCGCAGCAAAAGCCTGAACGATCTGCATTCCCGTAATGTGTTCCTGTACAAAAGCATTCAGGGCGGCCACTGCATTGCGTACCCGGATAAATGACTTATTAACGGATTCCTTAAAGAAATAGGTGGCAACAATCAGAATAGGAAAAGGAATCAGACAGATCAGTGTGAGCTGCCAGCTGGACAGGAACATGAAAATCAATATGGAGACGATTGACAATAAATCTGACACAATAGGGATCAGGCCCTCTGAAAAAATATCGTTGATCGCTTCAATATCATTAATCGTGCGGGTAGTGAGCGTACCTATTGGCGTCTTGTCGTACTGGGAAAGATTTAGTGAAAGAATTCTTTTATACACTGCGATCCGAAGATCCTTTACGACGGTTTGGCCCAGCCAGGCAGTAATAAAAGAAAAATAAAAACGCAGTATGGTCTCCAGGAGTAATATCCCGATTTGAAGAATCGTCACGTAGATGAGCAGGTGGATCATACGGTCCCGCACACTGGCATCTGCATTAAGACCGCCCCGGATATAAGTGTTTACGGTATACTGGATAAGAAATGGGCGTAACGGCGATATCACTGCCAGCAAAATGGACAAACTAATTGAACCGTAGAACCATTTTTTATACGGGGAAGTATATTGCAGGACCCTGCGCAACTGACTGAAATCGAAAATTTTTTTCCTTGGACTGGATGAAGACATCTTTATACTATTTAATCTTCTTCCCCCATGGCATTCCGGTAGGCTTTAATGAATATTACACCCAGGTTTTTATAAGGTGGTATATAATCATCGAAACGCTCACGTGCTATGGGATCCTTGCGAAATCTTTCCGTCAGTCCCTTCCAGATGGGCAACCAGTCGATGTTATTACCCTCAAGGAGGTCAGTATTAATAGCCTGTAGGATGGGTTCATTCACTGATTTGGTTCCAACCTGTTTTGAAGAAATAATATGGGCGTCCGGACTGATGCTGAGCACTTCACTTAAATTATTATATCCTCCGCAGGAACCCAGGATTACAATCTTCGCTGAAGGCTGGATTTGTTTCAGCGTATAACGCACATGATAACTATGTCCTCGATGGATATAAATAGATGGCTGGAGTTTGTTGTCGTATAGATAATCATCGAGGTGGTGCTGGGCTTTATCGTCGGGGTCGTCTTCACCGTACAGGGGCCGGTTAGCAAAAATCCAGACCGGTTTTCCCTTGAGGGACTGAATCATAATCCATTCCTTGGTCGGATTCACGGTAACCTTCCATTCCGGTTTTTTCAAAAACAATCCCAGAAAATCCTGATAGGAATGTTGACCATCCTTGTCTTCATCTCCGTAGAAAAAAACCTGCTGGATTACGCGACCACTGTCATCTTTGAGAGAATCATAATTCACTGTGTACACAGGTGGAATACCCAGTCTCGCCGAAAGATCAGCCGGATTGGTGGAATCGGCGGATTCAAAAAGAGCTTGCATGAGGTGGTAGATCACCGTTCCCCTTTTATCGCTATTGAGTAGATTCCTTTTATAATTCCATTTTACTTCGTTGAGTACAAAGGCAGCCAGGGGTGGATTTTTGTCAAATATGCTGCTATAGGAATCGGCCACATCCACAGCATCTTCCTCATTAGCCCTTTCTAAACCGATAATAAAAGCTTTCATGATGGTAGCAGCATTGTCTTTATCCATTGTTGCCAGAAAATAATCCAGCTTATTATAGGCTGCAGCCATCTTGATGAATTTCCGGAAATAATCGCCGTGCATTTGCATAATCAGACTGTCCCCGCGGGGTACCGGCATACGCTGGAAAATGCGGTCATAGACGCCCAGGTAGCTGGAAGTATATATTTCATCTTCACTGAGCACTACAAGATAGTACAGCTCCTGAGGTGTGAGGGGATCCAGTATCTTGAAACGAATGGATGCGGGTTTATCGTGCAGTGCGTTGATCTCTCGCACGAATACATCCTTACCCTTGTTTTGCAGCATGGTGGTAAGGGCTTCCATTTCAAGAGCGGTGTCAAGCTGAGGAGGCAGC
The DNA here is from genome assembly GCA_041481385.1 of Puia sp. Taxonomy (GTDB): domain Bacteria; phylum Bacteroidota; class Bacteroidia; order Chitinophagales; family Chitinophagaceae; genus Puia. Next base: position 1,177 of record JBGPBW010000167.1, on the reverse strand, counting down.
ATGCGGGCAGCATAGTCCATCCTGGTCTGCACCAGTAATTTATAGTAAAGCAGGTTGTTATCCTTAACCTTATTAATATCGGTGATGGAAATCCTGTGGTTGATCAGGTTGTCGAGAAAAGGCAAATAGAGCTGGCCACTCTTACTCGAAGCGATTTTCCCTACCATGCTGATCACAGAGTCGGGGCTTTTGCGGATGCGATTGGCAAGTACGCTGTTACCCGAAGCATAATCATACAGTTTCCGGATATTCTTCCTGCCCCCGGTAACAATCAGACTGTCGGCAAAAGGCAAATCGGGATTAGATGAGAGAATGACGAAAATTTCATCCGGGTGCAGTTCGCAATATTTGCGAATCAGGACGATCCGGGAAGCTTTTACACCGGGATTCTCAACCGGCAGAAGAAAACAGTCTACCAGGATTTTACCCGTTCCATAACTGTTTTCTTCGATAACAGGCTCGATGGACTGGTTTCGCCGGTCCAGCTCCATAGCCATAACAAAAGCATCAAACAGTACCGGAGCCATGGCAGGTGGAAAATCCTTATGGCGGTAATTATTATTATATCCCCGGATCATAGTTTCCAGAGACCGGAGATTCTTAATTTTCATTTGTCCGCTCAATGTGGAATCCGTTTCAATTTTTTCCTGTAACCGATCCACCTGCCTGATCATCACATCCGCGATTTGGAGGTTGATGTTTTCGTCTTTGGAGGCCTGGATGACGTCATCAGCTTTGCCATCAAGGGCCAGAAGCCGTTTTTGCTCCCGGTCGATGTTTTCATGCCACAATTTGCGTTCCTGCTGTATTTTAAAGGCCGGATTAACAGTTTGGGCAATGATGTGACTCATCGTCAACAGGGAAAACGGAATTAGAAGAAAACGGAAACATTTATTCATAATGTGGCGGTCCAACACCCACAAACAAAAATACAGCCATTTCCGGGATGTGCAAGCCGATGGACAGCGGCAGCTGGCAGAACCAGGTCCGCTATAGAAGGTTAATGGTAAATGAGCTTCATTCAGATTTTTGGCCTTAAGCGTTAAGCTTTAAGCGTTAAGCCTGAATTCCTGTATTAAAAAATTGTAAACTCAGGGCTTTTCATCTTCCTAACGCTTTATTTCGATTAGGTTTGCGTAAATTTTTTGTTAATGGATGCCAAAGGCAAGAAAATTCT
>JBGPBW010000166.1:0-10968 GCA_041481385.1 Puia sp. | reverse complement strand
AGCATACATTCCAGACTGTACAACAGCAACATCTGCGTCTGGGCATTGATAAAGATGTTTTCCAGGCTGCCCGTATAATTATGATTCAGCAAGGCTTCCAGCACTTGGCGGGTCCGGCTGCACAGGGACAATATTTTTGAAAACGAAGAGGGATGTTTAAAATGCAATACATTTTCCGATAACCTGCCGGCAGGCTGCTGGGTTTTTACAAACTGGGACAGATGCACTGGCGAGAAACGAAAACTCATCACATCCACGGTCTGACTGTGATCGGGGCACATGCGGGATGGCTGAAAACGGCAGTTATCGCATTCCCTGTCCTTTTGCCGGCAATACACGTTGCCGGTAAGGCAAAAACGGAGTTCAAAATAATTTTCCTGGGTTTTTTCACGCTGGTAATGGTAGACCATCACGCCGGTGTCCTCAAGGCTCCATTGTGGGTCTTTCTCATAACGACGCATGAGATACTGCACAGATCCGGGAATCTGACACTCTTTTTCCTGTAAAAGCCTAAGCTGACCCTGCATAAAGGGCTGTTTGTAGGCCAGCGTGAGTATATCCGGGGGTGAATGCATAAAATATCCGCAAATTTAACCCCTATTTCCTAAAGTGATCTGATTAAAATCTTCCCGGTTCCTTTCCCGATTTTCAGCCTCTCTTTTTTAAGAAATATACCCAAAAAAATAGTTGAAAAAAGACGGTTTTCAACCCCGTTCTTCCCGTTGATTTTAGTAGATTTGCAAACCCTGTTATTCTACATCTAATAACCGGTTTTTCAATTAAATATGAACGATAGTTTACAACAGGTTTCCGCTCCTATGGTCAATGGTTACGGAGCAGACAGTATTCAGGTTCTCGAAGGTTTGGAGGCGGTGAGAAAAAGGCCTGCGATGTATATCGGAGATGTTGGGGTTAAAGGACTCCATCACCTGGTATATGAAGTGGTGGATAATTCTATTGATGAAGCGCTTGCCGGGTATTGCAGCAATATCACCGTAGAGATTTACGCAGACAATTCCGTCAGCGTGGAAGATGACGGAAGAGGAATTCCTACGGGCCTAAATACTAAAGAGCAAAAAAGTGCATTGGAAATGGTTATGACCATTTTGCATGCAGGCGGAAAATTTGATAAAAATACCTACAAGGTTTCCGGTGGTTTACATGGTGTGGGCGTGAGTTGCGTAAACGCACTCAGCAGTGATCTTCATGTGACCGTACAGCGGGAGGGTAAAATATTTGAACAAGCTTATAAAATCGGTATCCCGCAATATCCTGTCCGTGAAATCGGACTGAGCGAAAAAACGGGAACAAGGGTTCACTTTTATCCGGATTCTTCGATTTTTATTACGCTGGTCTATAACCGGGATATTCTTGAAAGCCGCCTCAGGGAACTGGCTTTCCTGAATAAGGGTGTAAAAATTGTTATCATCGATCAGCGCGATCCGGATGAAGAAGGAAAATTTTATTCCAAAACATTTTACAGCCAGGGCGGCATTACGGAATTCCTGGAAATGTTGGACAGTAATGCTGGCCGTAATCCACTGATCCCCAAACCCATTTATGCAAACATACTCGACCCCCTCACCAATGTTGCAGTAGAAGTTTCCCTCACCTACAACGACAGTTACAGTGAGCACGTGTATTCATATGTAAACAATATCAATACCATTGAAGGAGGTACCCATGTGGCGGGATTTCGCAGGGCACTGACGAGGGTATTCAAAAATTACGGTGACAAGCAAAACCACTTTGAAAAAGCCAAAGTGGAAATTGAAGGCGATGATTACCGGGAAGGGCTTAGTGCGATCATTTCTGTGAAAGTCCCCGAGCCACAGTTAGAAGGGCAGACCAAGACTAAGCTTGGTAATAATGAAGTCAGCGGAATTGTAGAAACCACCGTTTCTAAAGTACTGGAGGCTTACCTGGAAGAAAATCCGAGGGAAGCCAAAAACATTATACAGAAAGTGATCCTCGCTGCACAGGCCCGCGCAGCAGCCCGTAAAGCGAGGGAGCTGGTTCAACGGAAAACAGTGCTCAGCGGGGGTGGTTTGCCTGGTAAACTGGCCGACTGTTCTGAAAGAAATCCCGAGCGTTGTGAATTATACCTCGTAGAAGGAGATTCCGCGGGTGGTACCGCAAAACAGGGCCGGGACCGGGGCTTTCAGGCCATTCTGCCATTGAGGGGTAAGATCCTCAATGTTGAAAAAGCCATGGAACACCGGATCTACGAAAATGAGGAAATCCGGAACATGTATACCGCCCTGGGCGTTACTGTGGGCACAATAGAAGATCCCAAGGCCCTTAATCTTGCAAAACTCAGGTATCATAAAGTGATTATCATGACGGATGCCGATGTGGACGGGAGCCATATCGCCACCCTGATCCTGACTTTTATTTACCGGTATATGGCGGCCCTTGTGGAACAGGGGCATATCTATATCGCCCAACCACCCCTGTACCAGGTGAAAAAAGGTAAGGAGAATGCTTATGCCTGGACCGAAGACCAGCGTCGCCTGCAGATTGAAAGACTGGGCGCCGGTAAGGAAGACAGCGTGAGTGTTCAGCGATACAAGGGATTGGGAGAAATGAATGCCAGTCAGTTATGGGAAACTACCATGAATCCGGCAACCCGAACCCTAAAACAGGTAACTATTGAAAGTGCTGCGGAAGCAGATCGCATTTTCAGTATGCTGATGGGGGATGAAGTGGCGCCTCGCCGGGAGTTTATTGAATCACATGCGAAATATGCGCGCCTGGATGTTTGATGTGAACGGAAAACGGGTTTAAGAATATTTCTATACCTTTAACCGCTTTGCCGGTTAGCGTATTCAACCTTTTAAAATTAATAAATATGTCCACCGTAGTACTTACAGCATATAATGTCAAGACGAAAGAGAAAAATGTTCCGATCATGGATGCGGTGATCAGTAAAACAGCCAAAGGTGCTTATATGGCACAGGGACATGATGGCAAGGGAAATAAACTTACCACTTTACTGGGTGAAGAAAAGGCGCTTGCTGCCATCAAAGCGGGTGTTGCCAAACAGAGTTGGTAAAACCGCTTAAACCGGAGCATCGTAAATCGATGCCCGTTCTACCTATAGTTCAATGATTCTTCTATTAAGAAAGGGTTCTCCGGCTAAATATGCCGGTCATGTTGTTGTGCAGGTCAGATAAAGTTCAGGTAATCAAATTGCTTTCCAAGGATAAGTTGGTCATCCGCCTGCAGCCATTTATTTAAGACGGTAGCATAAACCCGCTTAAAATCAAGTTGCATTTCCAGATCGCCGTCGTCAAGGCGGGACAGATCAGGCATTTCATTCAGCATCCCTTTATTTTTCAAGCCGCCGCTAATCAGAAACATATTGTTTGCAGTGCCATGGTCAGTTCCTCCGCTTCCGTTCTCTCCCACCCTTCTACCAAATTCTGAAAAACTCATGATCAGTGTATCTTCAAAACGATGGCTTGATTTTAAATCGTCCGTAAATGGTCTCAGGGCATCATTGAGCTCTGAAAATAATTTTTCCTGCTTGGCCTGCTGACCTGCATGGGTATCAAAACTGCCAAGGCTCACATAATAGACCCGTGTATTGATTTCAGATGCAATCAGCGAAGCAATCGTTTTGAAATTTTTTCCGATTTCTGTGTCGGGATAAATCGTCGTTCCCAGGTGTTGTTTACTTTGTTCAAAAATATAATCGGCGGAAGAAAGTGTTTCAGCCATCACCTTATATAAGTATGAATCCGGATCACCCGTTTCTACATGTGATCCAGCTTCGAGCAGGTCCCTGAAAAAGGGATCCCGGCTGGTTTCGTACAAACGCTTTGGATCACGAAGTGCCAATCCTTTCATCTGATTGCCGCTTAATGCCAGGCTTAGCATATCATCCATCTCGAGTACCTGTGTGGGTCTGGAACAATTTACACATTGCGCATCGAGGTACCTGCCGAGCCAGCCTGAATTCAGGTATTCATTGCTGTTACTTGCTGACTGCCAGATATCCATACTTCGAAAATGTGAGCGGTCGGGATTGGGATAACCCACATTTTGAAGAATGGCCAGATTGCCCTCATCATATAACGTTTTCAGATGAGTCAGGGCGGGATGAAGTCCGCCATCTGCCTGAAGCGAAAGCGCCTTGTCTTTCGCAATGGATATGACGGGCCGTTCTCGATAATAAATATCATTGCGAACAGGGATCACTGTATTAAGGCCATCGTTGCCTCCGCTAAGCTGAAGCACAACCAGCACTTTGTTGCCGCTCATTCCTCCATGGCTTCTCTCGAAGGCCTTCAGGAATTTCGGAAGTAAACTGCTGCCTGTTGCCAGCGTACCAAGCTGTAAAAATTTTCTCCTGTGGATCAGCATGGATTTTTCTTTTCGGTTAACACAATTGATATTCCGGTGTACCCATCAGCCGGATCGTAATGGACCTGATCCTAACCTCACGGCTGGATTCGTCAATATACCTGGTTAGCGTATTTTCATTCAAAGGCCCAACTTTTTGCAACAACATATCCCGGATAACAGCGTACAGATCGGCATCGGGTGTATTGCTGAAATTCTGTAAGTAAAGATCCCAGGAGATTTTTGCGCGGAACATGGTGAGGGCGGGACTCTTCAATTTTTTCAGATTCCTCGGGAATTCCGGATCCCGCATACCCATCATCTGGTCATCATCATCCTTAGGACGGGTCAATATTGAATCTGACTGATCGATTATTCTCGGAAGCTGCATTCGCAACATCAGACTGGAACTATCGATCCAGTGTTTCCCCCCAGGCCAGCCGGCCACATTGGGAGGTGAAAATAAAACCTGCCCGAGTAACCGTTCCAATATCAGCTGCACGCCAGGATTCTCGAGTTCCATTGGGAGTTGCCGCCGAATACCCACCATCCACAACACAGGTGATTTGATCTGGGTGCCGATATTTTTTGGATCATAAAACGATGCGGCTGTAAACAAGCCGACGAGCAGATCTTTGATGTCATAGTTGCTTTCAAAAAAACGATTGGCCAGAAGGTTTACGATTTCTTCGTCCACTATATCATTTACGAAAAACCGGTAAATTTTTCTGGTGATGAATACAGCTGTTTGCCTTTGATCGAGTAAGATGGCCAGGATTTCTTCACCGGAAAAATTACCCGTTTTCCCAAGAAATGTCTTTACCCCATCATCGTGCTGGCGCACATGAAGATCGAAAGCTCCGCGGATATCAGTATTCCATCCGGTAAATGCCCTTGCAGATTCCTTCACATCCGTTTCAGTATACTGACCACGCCCGATCGTAAACAACTCCATCAGTTCCCTCGCAAAATTTTCATTGGGATGACCCTTCTTGTTTTGATTGTTATTCAAAAAACGAATCATGGATGCCGATTTGCTGACGCTGAGCAACAGATCCCGGAAACTGCCGAGGGCATGTTCGCGAATCACGTTCAGCAGGGCCTGATCGTAAAGAATATTGACGGTTTTGGCTGCAAAATGGCCATGCCAGAACAGGGACATTTTTTCCCTTAGCTGCGCAGGGCTTTCGGTCATTTCCTGCAACCACCGGATATTCAGCTTATATATATCCTGAACGGATTTTTTGCGGATCATTAGTTTTTCTTCCGGGTTCAGTGCCCGCATTTTTGCAGCATCCGGAGATTGAAATGACATCATCATCTCATTTACTCTCTGATCCGCTACATCAAAAAAAACGGGTTTTTTTTCTGAGGCCTTCAGGAGATCATGAAACAGATGTTCCGGTTTTACTTTCGGAAGTTCCGGCACTTTGTCTGCGGGAGGGCCAAAACCAGCCCGCCACCACAGATGCTGATTTTTTTGCTGATAACCATTCATAGCTTATTTCTATGATGGAATTCCAGAGTAAAGGTTTAATCCCTTTTTAGGCTGGAAGCTTGAGGCATGAAGCTTGAAGCACGAGGCTTGAGGCAGGAGGCTTGAGGCTTTAAGCTTCATGCCTCAAGCTTCCTGCCTTAAAATATGTATGTAAAACTTTAGGCAGAGTGATACCCTCCGCGTGCTGATTATTTTCCAACAGGCATGCAAGGATACGCGGCAGTGCGAGCGAGCTTCCGTTTAGGGTATGGAGTAATTGCATTTTGCCCTGTTCGTCCTTAAAACGGATTTTCATCCGATTGGTCTGAAAACTCTCAAAATTACTTACGGAACTCACCTCAAGCCATTTCTGCTGAGCTGCACTATACACTTCAAAATCATAGGTGATCGCTGAAGTAAATGACATATCCCCTCCGCACAAACGCAAAATCCGATAAGGCAGTTCCAGGGACAACAGGAGTTTCTCTACATGTAAGACCATTTCATCCAACACATCATAACTTTTTTCCGGATGCACAATCTGAACGATTTCCACTTTATCAAACTGGTGCAGTCTGTTGAGGCCGCGCACATCCTTTCCATAACTCCCGGCTTCGCGCCTGAAGCAGGGCGTGTAAGCTGTCATTTTAACGGGTAGTTCTTTTTCTTTCAGAATCGTATCACGAAAGACATTCGTCAGGGGCACTTCAGAAGTAGGGATCATGTAAAGTTTGTCTTCCGGAACATAATACATCTGACCTTCCTTGTCTGGTAATTGGCCAGTACCAAAGGCGCTGGCTTCGTTCACAACCAGCGGCGGCTGAAATTCGGTAAATCCTGCAGCGGTATTATAATCCAGGAAATACTGAATCAAACTTCTTTGAAGCCGGGCTCCCTGGTTGATATACACCGGAAAGCCGCTTCCTGTCAATTTATTCCCAAGTTCAAAATCAATCAGGTTATATCTCTTTGCCAGGTCCCAGTGTGGAACGGCACCTACCGGCAATGTGGGTTTAGTCCCGCCTGCCCGGACGATAATATTGTCTTCAGGAGTTTTCCCCAAAGGCACTTCCGCTGCCGGGAGGTTGGGCAGCGTTAACAATAGCTGGTGCAACTGGGCATCCGTCAGGTCCAGTGCCTGTTGTACAGGACTAAGGCCAGATTTAATTGACGCCACTTCCTGTTTTTTTTCTTCAGCACCTGCCTTGTCTCCTTTGGCCATCAGCCGTCCTATCTCTTTAGCTATTGTGTTTAGCGTGGCCTGGGCAGATTCCAGCTCCAACTGTAATTTTTTCCTCCGATCGTCCATGGAGAGTAACGTATCGACAGCCTCAGAAGCATCAAAATGTTTAACCAGTAATCGTTGCTTTACAAAGTCTGGCTGTTGACGAATCATCGCTAACTGTAACATGACGAAAAATTTGCGCAAAGGTAACAGAAGCAGGGGATAGAATGCCAGTCTGGTTATCTTTGCGGGATGAATGTGAAAGACGATATTCAGAGCAGGTGGTGGACTTTGGAAGAAAAATTAATTCAAAGATTTGGGAAAAAGCCCGATATGGAGGCCATTCTTTTCCTGATCGGCATTCAGGAAGTCGGTGATTTCCAAACAAAATTCAGTAAGGAGCAGAAACAGGATCTTATGCATGTCGCTGTTTGCAGCCTGCTTTCGCCCAGTGGCTATTATGAACTGGAGCGCGTGGACGAAGAAGGATGGCCGCATTACCGTCAAATAAAAGCCCTGCCTGTTTTTAGTTTGCTAGAACAGGAAAACTTCATGAAAGATCATATTCTATTTTATTTCGAAAATCAGGACACAAACGATTAAGAAAACAGGGATCCGGGAATTACAAATCCTTCTATATTTGCAGCTGCTTCATAAAGAACACTTAAATAATTACAAATGAGTTTTCCAAAAGACCTTCGCTATACGAAGGAACATGAATGGTTAGTACATGAAGAAGGCAATGTATTCCTGGTTGGCATAACCGAATATGCCCAGCGCGAATTGGGAGATATCGTTTATGTAGAAGTGGAAACTATTGGAAAAACCATGGAAGCCGGTGAGGTTTTCGGTACGGTAGAGGCTGTAAAAACGGTATCGGATTTATTTCTTCCAGTTGCCGGTACCATTACCGAATTGAATCCTGCACTGGCCAATGCACCGGACCTGGTTAACACCGATCCCTACGGTAAAGGATGGATGATCAGGCTTACAGTAAAAGATCCCTCCCAGGTGTCTAACTTGCTGGATGCAGCTGCCTATGAATCCCTGGTCGGATAATGGATGCCATTCTTATTAACTATAAACCTTGGGATTAACGGGAACATATACTGAACAGGAACTCATCACTGCCTTAAAAGCCGGGAACGAGCAGGCTTTTTCTTATTTATATGACCACTACAGCGGTTCACTCTATAGCGTTATCCTGCAAATTGTAAAAATACCCGAAACGGCAAATGATATTTTACAGGAGGTATTTATCAATATCTGGCGTAAAATAGCCAGTTATGACCCAATGAAGGGGCGTTTGTTCACCTGGATGTTGAATATCAGCCGAAATGCTTCCATTGACATGCTTCGGTCGAAATCGTATCAGAACAGTCTGAAAAACCAGGAAATTACGGATACCGTATATGGAAATGACCAGGTGGATCATACTCCTGTTGACAGCATTGGTCTTGGGCGGTTTATGGGAAAACTTCGGCCCGAACATCGTGTTTTAATACAACTTGCCTATTTTAAAGGATATACACAGGAAGAAATTGCGGAGATTGAAGACATACCATTGGGAACGGTTAAAACCCGGATCCGAAATGCGCTATTGCAATTAAGAGATTATCTTAAGTAAGTGAATGTACAGGAGTATATATTGAGTGGAATTGTAGAAAGCTATGTGCTGGGCCTCGCTTCCAGGGAAGACAGCATCGAGTTTGAACGTATGTGCGCAGCACACAGCGAAGTGCGTGCGGCCCGGAATGCCTTTGAGCTGGAATTGGAAGGAAAATTATTGGAACAGAAAATCGAACCACCCCGCGAGTTGAAGCCACGAATATTTTCTGAAATCGGGATGGAAAAGGAGGAACAGCTTCCCCGCACTCCGTTACCGAAACCAACATTGGTTCCGAGAGCAGGGTTCGCCAGATATGTAGCAGCTGCTTCGCTCATCCTGCTTGCAGGCAGTGTTTTGCTAAATCTGTACCTGTTGGATCAGTATAAAAAATCGATCGCCCAGTATAAAGAACTGTCTGCCATACTGACCCAGGTCGTGGGCACGAATCAGGTGCTTCAGGCAAGACTCGGTGCTTACGAAAATGCTCTGAACCTGATGAAAAATCCGTTGATGGCCATTGTAAAAATGTCCGGCTCCCCAAACAGTCCTGCACCTTCCAGCATGGCGACTGTTTATTGGAATACTGAATCCAAAGACGTTTACCTTCTCGTCAACCAGCTGCCCAAGCCAGTAACAGGTAAACAATATCAGCTATGGGCCATTGTGGATGGGAAACCCGTAGACGCGGGAACTTTTAACCTGGGAGAAGGCGTTTCATTTTTAAAACTGAAGACCATTCCCAGGGCGGAGGCTTTTGCCATTACCCTTGAAAAGACGGGAGGCAGTGAAACACCTACCATGAATGCAATGTATGTGATGGGAAAGGTTACCGGTTAGCTGCTTATCTTCGTTATTCATGCAAATGCCGCAACGACTTTACCGGATACTCTCCCATCGTTTTCCTGCACTGGCCTGGACCCTTTTCATCTTTATTCTCCTTGCATTGCCCGGCAAGATGCTGCCTAATGAGAACCATTTCAGTATACCCCAGCTTGACAAAATGGTACATATCATCCTGTTTGGGAGTTTTGTTTTTTTGTGGTCTTTTTATTTTTCTACCAAAGAATCAAAAGAGACCCTGAAGGGAAAGTACTTGCGAATAACGGTCATTGCCTGTCTTTATGGATCTGCGATGGAGGTTATTCAGAAATATTTTATACCGAACCGGGATTTTGATTTGTATGATATTGCTGCGGATGTTGCGGGGGCGATTGCCGGTTATATTGTAGTGAAACTGGTTGTTTCCGGAATGGTGAATACAAATCAGTAGTTCGGCTACCTGAAAAAGTAAGCCCCTGTGGAAACAGGGGCCGTAACCAAAACTAACTGCTTATGAGAAAATTGACTGCTTTTGTGAAGTCAAATAGAAAAGACCACTTAATATTGCTGGCAATTCAAATGCCACATTTTTAAATATCTCCGGACGTTTTCAAAAGAACTTTAGTAAAGGTAATGACCAAAGCGAATTCTTAATTCCTGTTTTTCCTTAATAACAATTTTTTAAGATTCGTATTTCATATGTTTAACATGAAAAAGAAGAATTGGTTTAAAGTCTATCTGTTAAGAATTTTCTATTATGAATTTACTACTTAAAATGATTTACTTCCAACTAATTCATGGGATCCCGACCAATCTCGTGTGGAAATAAAGCAACACCCTAGGCCGGTTTTGCAATTTTTTCAGCATTTTCAGCAAACTGTAGGGCATCAATAAACTCACCAATATTCCCGTTTAAAACATCACTCAAATTGTAGACTGTGAGCCCGATACGATGATCGGTGACCCTTCCCTGGGGAAAATTGTAGGTCCTGATTTTTGCACTGCGATCGCCTGTACTCACCAGACTTTTCCTATGTCTGGAAATTTCCTCTTCCTGCTTTCTGACCTGTTCCTCATACAAACGGGTCCTTAGCATCTGCATCGCTTTTTCCCTGTTGCCTAGCTGGGACCTTTCCGTTTGGCAAACCACAACAGTTCCTGTGGGCAAATGTGTTAGCATGACTTTGGTTTCCACCTTGTTAACGTTCTGTCCACCGGCTCCTCCGCTCCGGGCCGTTTCCATTTTTACATCGGCAGGATTCAGTTCAAAATCCACTTCTTCCGCTTCCGGCATAACGGCGACGGTAGCGGCACTTGTGTGTACGCGGCCGCTTTGTTCTGTATCAGGAACCCTTTGTACCCTGTGCACACCACTTTCGAATTTCAGGGTGCCATAAACATCCTCTCCGGTAACCTCCAGTTGCACTTCCTTGTAACCGCCAACGGTGCCTTCACTTTCACTCAAAAGAGCTGTCCGGTATCCTTTCCTTT
>JBGPBW010000165.1:0-11061 GCA_041481385.1 Puia sp. | reverse complement strand
CTATAACCGGAATGTAAATGGAAAATTAACTTACTGTTATATGAATGCGGATACTGGTAGGGTTAACCCTACCCGAACTGGGAAACGGCGAAAAGGTTGCACCATTTATTGGGGGTGTTTTGACAGCCGATTGAAAAAACTCAGGACGGCAGATATAAATTACCCGGAAAATAAACTCGTGGATCAGTTTTTCCTCTTCAGGGCATAGAGATAGCCGTCGGCGCTTCCGAAATACACCCTGTTACCCGATACTGAAGGAGAAGAAACGATAGAACCCAGGTTATAGAATTCATTCATCACGTCCACACTGGATTCATATAATGTAAGATCCTGCGTGCCGGCAGTAAAAGAAAAATCCAGTTCACCCTTTTCATTTAAGATCCGGGCAGCGTTCGCTTTCCTGCCCTCGGTAGCATAAACCTGCCATAGTTTTCCTCCTGAGTTCAGGTCCAGCGCATAGAAATTTCCCGTGAAATCACCATAGTATGCTGTACTCCCTGCGATGGCGGGTGAGGAATAGAGGTAACCCGCTGCCTTAACGGAATATTTTTTTCTGCCGGTCCTGGCATCGAGTGCGAGCATTAAATAGGTATCCGAGGTTCCGAAATACACCGTACCGTCCTGAATGGCAGCAGTTGTAAGAACCCATGAGTTATCGGTATCGAAAGTCCAGACAGAATCTCCGGTATTCGCATTCAGCGCATAAAAATATCCATCCCTTGCTCCAAAATAAACAATACTGTCTGCAACTGCCGGAGACGCCTGAATGCCTTCCAATAAATGCATACCCGGCTGATCCCTCGTCTTAAATTTCCACTTTTCTTTTCCGGTTTTTGCATCAACGGCATACATATATGTATCCCAGCTTCCGAAGAAAACCGTTCCCTGGAACAGGGCCGGACTGGTATGTATGATGCCGTTGGTCTTAAATGTCCATTTCAATATACCCGTCGCTGCATCAAGAGCATATAGATTTCCATCACTGCTTCCGAAATACAACTTGGGCGTTGTATCACGGTCATCAACAACCGGAGATGAAAGAAAAAAGTCCCAAAGATCTTCCATATACTGATCAGCCGGTTTCATCGTCCACAATCCGGTTGCTCCCACTTTTTTTTCTCCTCCGGTTTTGAACCTCCATTTTTCTTTTCCGTTTTTTGCATCCATTGCGTAACAAAATCCGTCATAACTGGTAAAATAAACGGTTTGATCATACACCGCGGGTGAAGAAGAAACGGCACCTCCCGTTTTATAATTCCAAATCAAAGCGCCCGTAACGGCATTCACAGCATATAAATTACTGTCTTCGCTTCCTATGTATACGATACCGTCCACCACGGCAGGTGAAGAGAATATATGGCCACCGGTTTTAAATTTCCAGTTGAGTTTGCCCAGATTTTTTAACTCGGGCGCCTGGTAAATACCTGTATGGGCTGAATTGCTTTGGAATATGGCATATCCCGGATTCCTGTTGTTCTCCATACATCCCGTGACCAATATGCAAATAACCAAACCAAAAAGGAAACTGCTTTTCATAATAAATGAGAAATAATTTATTGAGTAACTACGATATTGCCCCTTAAATCAACAGCGTTAAGCCATCAGTTACCTTAATGCCGGTACAGCATTGTAAATATAATTGAGTAGATTTAGAAGTAGAACAATATTATTAAAAACGATGAAAAGACGCTCACTTTCCCTTATTCTGATTTTCTCCCATTTGCTTTCCTCTGCCCAAAATAAAACAAATGCTATCGACTCCGTTTTGAATTATATGCACGGGAAGTATTTTTTTGACGGTGTGGTTCTGGTGGCAAAAAAAGACTCGGTCATGTATAAGAAAGCTTTCGGTTTGGCCAACCGGGATTGGAAAATCGAAAACAGGATGGATACAAAATTCAGACTCGGCTCTATGTCAAAACAATTTATTGGATTCCTTACCATCATTTTAGCTGAAGAAGGAAGGTTGAAACTGACTGACCCGCTTGGAAATTGGCTTCCGGAATTCAGCATTACTGATAAGAAAAATATAACGATTCAAAATCTGCTGACACATACTTCAGGGATATACGATTACACCGATATGCCTGATTTTAATTCAATGGTGCTGTATCCGGAAGATTCATTGGTAAAAATGATGGCTTCACATGCCTTGAATTTTCCACCTTCTGAAAAATACTCATATAGTAACAGTAATTTCTATTTACTGACCGTAATCGCGGAAAAAGTTTCAGGAAAAAAGTTTGAAGACTTATTGAAAGAAAAAATTCTCATCCCCGCCGGTATGAATAATTCCGGGATCGATCACAACGACAATATTTTGACAAACCGAGCTTCTCCCTACATACATACAACATCTGGATTTATCAACGGGGAGTATATTCAAATGGATAATGTTGCCGGAGGCATGTACAGTACCGCATTCGACCTGTTGAATTGGTCTGTGTTTATACAAAAAAAATTAGCGAGAGACAAATTCTTAAAATCCACTTTGCAACCCTTTCGTCTGACTGACGGCACCCTGATTATTTATTCCTGCGGATGGTGCTTAATGCCCGGTCAGCTCATGCATCAGGGACATATTAATGGATTTGCAAACCAAATTTCCATTGATACAATCAATCACCATACAATAATTATTCTGAGTAATGATAATTTTAAACAACTTTATGTTACTGGAAAAACCATCTCTTCCATTCTAAATAAAGACAAAAATCCACTGAACTGGATTTCACAAAAAATTCCTTTGACTGTAATGAATGAATATACAGGCATATATGTCATGGGAAAAGATTCGGTATGGTCAAAAATTGAAAATGGCGAATTTACTACCTATTATAACGGACATCAACTGCCCCCCTGGCTGCTCTTTATTAAGGATGAATTTTTCTCTACCGCATCCGAAGGAAATATTGTGTACATAAGGAATAAGGAAGGGCGGGTAACAGGAGTAAATAGTTTTGATAACTACCATTGGGATGAATGGAAAAAGGTGAGATAATTGTCAATTGTCAATTGTTATTTGCTAATTTATACCTGTGCATTAAGCGTTTGGCCTTACGCCTAGAGCTTTAAGCCTTAAGCCTAAATTGAAATGGAACTTGGAATCAGCAGCTTCGCAGAGCTCACACCCGACCCGCAGACGGGTATCACGATCAGCCCGCATCAGCGCCTGAAGGATCTGATGGAAGAAATTGAACTGGCCGACCAGGTCGGCCTCGACGTATATGCGTTGGGAGAACATCACCGCCCCGATTTTGTCGTCTCCTCCCCTGCAGTCGTGCTGGCTGCAGCTGCGGTAAAAACAAAACGCATCAAACTCTCCAGCGCGGTAACCGTGCTCAGCTCCGACGACCCCGTTCGCGTATTCCAGGATTTTGCGACAGTTGACCTGCTCTCGGGCGGAAGGGCTGAAATCATGGCCGGGCGCGGATCATTTATAGAATCCTTTCCCCTGTTTGGATATGACCTGCGCGACTACGACGAATTGTTCTCTGAAAAACTGGACCTCCTGCTCAAACTTAATGAATCCGAAAAAATCAACTGGAAAGGGAAACACCGCGCTTCAATTCAACAACTCGGCGTTTATCCACGTCCCTTTCAAAACAAACTTCCGGTGTGGATAGCTGTCGGAGGAACACCTGAATCCGTGATCCGCGCGGCCAAACTGGGTTTGCCCCTGGCTCTTGCCATCATTGGCGGTAATCCCGCTCATTTCATGCCACTGGTCGATTTATACAGGGAAACATCGGAAAAAGCAGGACTCGGAAAGTTGCCGCTGGCGGTGCATTCCCATGGATATGTTTCTGAAGATTCGAAAAAAGCCGCCGATGAATTTTTCCCTTCTTATGCTTATGTGATGTCCCGTATTGGAAGGGAACGTGGCTGGCCCCCGACAACCCGTGCCCAGTTCGAAGCCGGCAGAGCCGCCCAGGGTTCCCTGCTGGTCGGTTCACCACAGGAAGTGATCGACAAAGTCATGTACGAAAAAGAATTATTTGGCCTCGACCGGTTTCTCCTGCACGTAAGTGTTGGCACGATGCCTCACAATCAGATCATGCACTCTATTGAATTGTTCGGAACGGTGGTGGCGCCGGCGATACGGAAGTAATTAATAATTAAAAAAAATCCCCTCCGTTTCCAGAGGGGACCATCATTAATAAAGTACGGATCAATAAGGAGCTATAAGCGTATATGTCTTTCCGTTATTACCGGTCCAGACCAATTTGAAATAATATGTGCCTGTACCCGGACAACCTGTTGGATCGCCATTTACATCCAAACCGTAGGTAATTACAGCAGTTCCCTTGCTAATCGTGAGGGTATTCTGACCGCCCGTCAAACGGAAATCACAATCCTGGCGAATCACTTTGGGTGCACTGATCCGGCTTTTGAATGCGTCACCGAAACGGTCAGTTCCCCATTCAGCGATATCGTTATCGGTACCATCAGAATAAGTTCCTGTAGTGGTAATCACAATACCGTTGTCATAAGTGAACACGCGTTGTTTCGAAACATTCCAGGTCCTGGTTAAACCACTTTCAAAATCAATTTTCAGACTGCCTGTAATAGTATGGGTAATCGTCTGTAGTGTTGCCAGATCCTTCAACAGTCCGCCACTCACGTTGGTAATTACTTTCGATCCGCTAAGCACGATGCTTTTGCCATCTCTCTTGCGGGTAATGGTCAATGCATCGATATTGATGGTCGCTGTAGCGCCCTTATCTTTCCAATGCTGTCCCAAAGGCAGGGAAATGGTTACTGTGCCCGTTCTGGTTCTGTTACCCCAGCAGTTGGTTCCATCATATACAATGGTGATGACGCGATTGCTTTCAACTGTGTCATAAGTTACGGTAGCATCGCAAATCAGATGACGAATGTCGACAAGGCCGTTAACATTCGCGGACCCATTTACACCATTTGCATCATTTACAACCGTATTACCGGAAGTTAATGTGGAACTGCTCGTGGATCCCGAGAAATCAGATTGACCATTTAAAGCGGTATTCGCATCATTAACGACCAGGTCGGCTTCATTAGAGACCTGAGCCTCGTCGTCGCCTGTTGTGTTCAGATTGGTCGTGCTGGTATCAGAACTCGCAGACTGGTCCTTTTTACAGGAGTAAATACTAATGCAGGATACCAGGCATATGGCGATGGTGATCCGGCGAATGAGGTTTGCTTTCATATTTTACGATTATTTCGCTCTAAGAAGGCAATCAGGTTCCCGGGTTTAACGGAATGCTAAATTTCTTTTGTTAACAAACTGTTAGGGATCCGCAAATGTTATGGGGGGCCAATCTAAATAAGGGGTGCTTCTTCAGCGTTAAGCGTTAAGCTTTAAGCTTTAAGCCTACTCAAACGGCATTGCTTTTTGCAGAAAGCAGGGCGGATATTTTACTATGGAGATCTTCCGGCCGAAATGGTTTAGGTACAAATTCCATAAACCCTTTGGAGAGCAGGTCGGCACGTATATTATCATAAACAGCGGCAGTAAAGGCTATCGCCGGAACCGCAGGGTTGATTTTTTTAATTTCACCAAGAGCCGTTATACCATCCATCTCCGGCATTTCCAGATCGATTAATACCAAGTCGAACTGATGCTGCGAAAATAAATCCACGGCCTGTTTTCCATTGTAGGCCTCTTTCACTTCAATGCCCCACTTCATGAGAAAACGACGGGCAATCGACATATTGATGGCATTGTCTTCGGCAACCATCACTTTCACACCGGGGAACATACATAAATGTTTCACTTTGTCTTCATTGATATATCGTTTCCGGTTTTCATTGATGACCAGTTTAAGGGTAAAATGAAAGGTAGAGCCCCGGCCTTCTTCACTTTCCAGTTGTAATTCACCGTGAAAAAGGTTTACCAGTTTCTTGGTAATCGCAAGGCCCAGCCCTGTGCCACCGTATTTACGTGTCGTGTCGACATCGGCTTGCGTAAAGCTTTCAAATATTTCCTGTTGTTTGTTGGCAGGGATACCGATTCCCGTATCCTTAACCATAAACTGGATGGTCGCTTTCTGGCTTGTTGAAAATATTTTTTTCGCCACCACGGTAATCTCTCCATAGTGTGTAAATTTAATTGCATTCGCAAGCAGGTTACTGAATACCTGGTTCAGCCTGGTTTCATCCGTCATCACTTCAATATCCAGACTGTCGTATTCCATTTTAAATCCCAGGTTCTTGGCGTGTGCCTGCGCAGCGAACTGCAGGTGAATTTTTTCAAGAAATTTTTTAAGATCTACCGGATGTTCTCCCAACTGCAGTTTCCCGACTTCGATTTTATTAAAGTCCAGGATCTCGTTGATCAACATCATCATATGTTCGGATGAATATTTAAGAATATCCAGGTGCGATTTCTGGTCGGGCAGATAATTTTCCTGCAGCAACAGGTTGGAAGTACCAATGATCCCATTGAGCGGCGTGCGCAGTTCATGGCTCATGTTCGAAAGAAAACGGGATTTGGCCTGCGAAGCTACTTCGGCTTTTTGTTTGGCCTTCATCAGTTCAAACTGGGCCGTTTTGATTTCAGAGATGTCGAGGATACTGATCTTTAGAAATCTCTTCTCAAGATCAAGGAAGGGCACGATATTCACAAAGGCAAAGAAGGTTCTTTCTGACGAGGTAATTGACAATTCTCCCTGCCAGTCCTTAACCTGTTGTGTGGCCAGGTTCAGTTCGATGGACTTAAAAAGTTTGATATGCTCACTGGTAAACCAGTCTTCAATGGCTGTTCCCTCAATTTCCTTTTTATTATTAATATGCAACAACTCACAGGCGCGGTTATTACAACCGATAATTTTTCGGGTCTCCGCGTCCATAATCAATACCCCGTCCAGGGAGGTATTGTAGATGGTATCTACAAAATGTTTTTCCTTTAGAATGGCTTCTTCATGATCCCGGTTCACCCGAAATATAAAATAAGAAAAGAACGTGGTCAGCGTCAATGAGATCGCCAGGTTGGAACTGTACAAACGGGCAAACATGCCGCCGATACGTACCTGGTAATAATTCTCAAAAGGACTCACATTCAGACAGAGCAAAACAGATACGATAGTAATCAGGTATACGAATTTCAGTTCGGTAAAATTTCTTTTGACGTCAATAACCAGGGTCATGACGAGGAAGTATGGAAAATACAGGAGGTATTCTCCGGCACGCAGCCCTTCCATATAATTCATGACAATCAGGTAGAGATTCAGATTGACGATGGCGATGATACGGGCCAGCTCAAATCTTTTTTTCGAATTGAGGTGGAAGGCCAGTATAAAAATATAACCCGTTGAGAGGTTGATCAGTGCACTTATATAAAGACTTAGTGTAAAATAACTCACAACGGACATCAGTGTGCCGCATAGCGTCAAAAAGATAAACTGGTTGAAACGGACGATCTTCTTCCGTTGGGAAAGGGAATTGGAGGGATCCAGACCAGAATACACAATATCCTGATATACAGACCACAATGCAGGCGAGAGTCGGGATTTCAGGGAGGGTATCAGAGGAATTTATTTAAATATTAAAACGTGGGGGTATAATAATTATTATTTAAAGCGTTAATATAGTTGAATCCAGATGCCATGAATAACCTGAAAACTGCTAATGCCTTCGTTTTCAACCCTGAATTCGATGTAAACTACCTCAATAGCCTCTACGGGGACGACTATAATTATCTCCAGGAGGTATTCGATACTGTTATGCACGACTATCAGTCGCTGACTGACAATATTGACTACAACTTTTCCTCTGGAAACCTCACTGCATTAAGATCAGCCGTGCATAAAATAAAACCGGTCTTTGGATTCGTCGGCCTGACCACCGTTCAGCAGTTATGCCAGGATTTCGAACAGATTTGTTCTGCAGCCTCTTCACCCGACCAGCTGGCAAGCGATTTTGAATCGCTGAAAAATAAAATTTCCCAGAGTAAACAACTAATAGAAGAAGAAAAGAAAAAATTGGAATTATTTAATAGCAATTGTTCATGAGTCTCAGCTGTATTATTGTAGAAGATCTGCAGGTAGCCGTCAACTACCTGAAGAATTGTTGTGAAAAAAGCGGACAGGTTGAAGTCAGGGGTCATTTCAGCAATGTGACCGACGCCTTGTCTTTCCTGAACAGCAACACTGTCGACTTGATTTTCCTTGATGTGGAAATGCCCGGTGCAAACGGTTTTGAATTACTGGACCAGATCGCTTTTTCTCCCAAAGTCATACTCACCACAGCGAAATCGGAATATGCCTACAATGCTTTTCAGTATAACGTTTCGGACTACCTGATGAAGCCGTTCACGTACCAGCGTTTCCTGGAGGCACTCGGGAAAATTCAGCCATCAAAAGAAACCATATCCACCAACAGTGCAACTGATCACATTTATATTAAGGCCGACGGCAAACTGATCCGGTTGAATAATGATGCGATCCTGTATATCGAAAGCATGGGCGACTATGTGAAATTTGTTACGGTCGACAACAAGAAATACATTACCCACAATACGATCAAAAACCTGGAAGAGAAAGTGAGCAAGGAACATTTCCTGAAAGTGCACCGCTCCTATATCGTTAACCTGCACAAGATCGACGATATGCGCGAAAACTTCCTCTTCATCAAGGGCAATGAAATCCCTGTCAGCAAGGCCAATAAGGCTGATGTTTTTCGCAGGCTCAATATTGTTTAACGGGCTTGAGGCGTAACGCTTAACGCTTAACGCATTCCGTCAACGGTCAACGATTTTTAATCACCCACACATTATTATTACGATCTATGTCCGGCAAAACATTTTCCGGATCGAGGATCACCTGTTCAATTTTTCCGGTCGACGCAAAGTTGAATGTCCAGGTTCCACCGCGCTGCCAGATTTCAACCGGCAATTGCAGAATTTCTGATTTACCATTTGACTGAACAATCTTAACGATCACTGGCATAATCATTTTGCCTTTGTTTTCAATGGTAATCATCACACCTTTTGCGGGGTCATCATTCACATAGGAAACTCGGGTAATGGCCTGGTCCAGTTTCCATGTAGTGAAAAACCATTCCTTCCAGAACCAGTTCAGGTCCTCACCGCCGGCGCTGTTCATGCAGCGGAAAAAATCGTATGGCGTGGGATGTTTGAATGCCCAGGCCGAAGTATATTTTTGGAACGCATAGTCAAAGCGGTCGGGACCCAAAATCTGATTGCGAAGTAATAGCAAGCCAAACATCGTTTTAGCGTAGTACTGGTTATATTCATTTCCCATGGCTTCAGGCACAAGCATGAGCGGTGTTGTACAATTCAGAAATACAGCGGGCTGAAGAATGGTAAACAAATTATTTTGAATGAGATTCGTGTCTTTCACATATTCCCCATGATTGAAGTGGAGTGCATCGTAGTAATTGATAAACGTATTAAACCCTTCATCCTGCCACATATATTTTCTTTCGTTGGATCCGACGATCATCGGGTACCAGTTGTGACCAATTTCATGGGATATCACAAACCATAAGTCAGATTTTTTTGCCTGGTATGAATTAAAAATAATGCCCGGGTATTCCATTCCGGTTACGGTACCGCCCATGTTGACTGCGGTGTTCCAAGGATATTCATAATATTCCTTTGAATAAAATTCAATGCTACTTTTTAAATACTCTGTACCCCTAGAGTAAGCGGTATCTCCCAGACTCTCTGTCGGATAAGCCGACATAGCCAGTATTTTCCGACCTGAAGGCAGGTTCACTTTCGCAGCGTCCCATACCAGTGCTTTTGACGCTGCCCAGGCAACATCCCTGCTGTTTTTCATGATGAAATGCCAGGCGAGATTTCCTTTCACGGCCGGCCGAAGATTTGATTTTCCGATTTCATCTGCACGGATAATAGAAATGGTTTTGTCGCTTACCGATGCTGCAGCCAGTCTTTTGATTTGCTCCTGAGTTAAAACCTGCGCTGCATTTTGCAAATCACCTGATCCGTATACAATCATTTCCGCGGGTACCGTGATATAATAATCAAAATTTCCATAGTCACAATAAAACTCGCCCAGTCCCATATAGGGCAGCGTGTTCCAGCCTTCCACATCATCATACACACACATGCGCGGATACCATTGGGCAATTTCATATTCCACCCCTAATTCCGTATAGAGGCGGCCCATGCGATCCGCACCGTGAGCAGGTATCGCGAACCCATAATTTATTGTGATGGAGATTTTATCTCCCCTTGGCATAAGAGGATTTTTCAAACGGATCTGCATCCGCGTATCGGATATCAGGGGCTGAACATTGTAGGTTTTACCTCCATACGAAACAGTCACCCTGCCGATTTTATAACCTCCGCGTTTGAAACCCGAAACACCAAAACGGTCTCCTGCATAAGGAATGGATGCTGCTCCTCTCGACGCCGGATCAAAAAGATTCTGATCCAGCTGAAGCCAGAGATAATCCAGTTTATCCGGGCTGTTATTGATATAAGAAATCGTAACGTCGCCGGTTATACTCGTGTCCTTTTCACTTAGGGTGGCGTGAATCAGGTAACTGGATATATTTTGCCAATACATCGGACCCGGCACTCCGCCTGCTGAACGAAAAGCATTACCAGCAGTCGGATAGAAATGAGGTGCAAAAAAATTCAAAGGATTGTATGCGGTCGAATCTCCGCTGCCAACCTGGGCTCTTGAAATAAAAACATGATTCAATAAAACACAAAAGCAAATCAAATATCTCATTTGCATCGGGTTATCTGGGTTTATATGTGAGTCGTTCTCAGTTCCGGCGTAGTTTATTAAAGCTAAATGTATCCAAAAAGGCCGATTTCCCGAATGGTGTCTCTTCCTGAAATCACTTTACACATTTTTCGAATAAATGAGTAAAATTGATTTCGACATATGAAGAAGAAAAACACAGGCGGTAAGCCTAAGTATTCCAACAGTTTTAAAATTGCCGTAGCCAGAGAGTATCTGTCCGGGGATCTGAGCTCAAAGGAGTTGAGCGAGAAATACGATCTTCCATTTATCGATGCGGCCCATTATTTTGTCCGGTGGTATAAGGAGCGGTATCCCAATGGATTACCATCGGAGGAGGGCG
>JBGPBW010000164.1:0-11064 GCA_041481385.1 Puia sp. | reverse complement strand
TTTAAATGGCCTGACTGCTGTAATGAGTGGAATTTTGGGCGATCAGCATATCTACAGCCAGCTTTTTGATTTTATTAACCTGGATAAGAATACGAATATTCCTGTACCCCTGACAGAGCAGGGAAGGAAATTACTGAATGAGGCCTATGCTAACCGTAAAGTTTGGCGGTATATCTTGTTAAACCTCAGTAACAGTTTGAAGCTGGTTAATAACGAAAGCAAGGATATTCTGCTATTTATCCAAAAAGAATATCAGCTGGAATGACTAATAATGTACCGGCCCCTTATAAACTGGACAGTTTTCTAAAAAAGGTCTGGCGGTTCCTCAACGGTCATTACATTTTGAAACTAATAAAAGGGAAGCTGCACCACCCGGGGATGCAGCCTCCCGCTAAAAAAACACTATAACGTCACTACCAGAGTTCCGGTATTACCTGGAACATCGGTGGCAATGGCACTGATTTTACTACCGGCCAGCACGGCATTTGCCTGCGTGGTCGTGTAGGTCCAGTCAATTCCATTGGTCAGTTGTACGGCATTGCCTTTTTCCAGAACTGTGCCGCTGGCAGCGAAGATTTCTACCAGTACACCGGTTACCCGGAAATCGTCTACCGCGCGAATCGTGATCGTGTTTCCAACCACACCATTGTACGCAATGGTGTCGATTGTTTTTACGACCGGAGGAGACATGAAATCTGCAGCCGCCCTGCTAAACAGGTTTTGCCTGGGCTTGCGGGCCGCATTATAGGCATCTTTGATGCCCTGATCCGTGCCTTTCATTACTGACCTGGCATATTTTGCAGCCAGCAGAAAGTTCTCCTGTATTTTCAATTGTGCAGCAGTGCCCGGACCCGTTCTTTTTTTAGGAGCCTTCGCGACTACTGTTTTTCCCTCCCACTCGCGAAATACGAGTTCTTTTCCGAGGGTTCCTCTCAATTTACCGGCAATGATGCCATTATTTGAGTTAGCCATATTTGATGGTTTTTAATAGTTATTAAATCTGATTTACTTTTACCAGACATTGTCAGCGGAGAGGATTCCCGGGTCCATTCCTCCCGGTAGCCCTGAATGGAAAGCTCCCTGCCAGTGACTGATACAACAAAAGTAGTTCGCCAAACCCCCTTTTTTCAGGAAATGAGGGCGGGTTTCGACGAAACTTGTGACGTGGTAATAGAAATGGCGGGACGGGTTTCGACGAAACCTGTGATCGCATTTATAGGGGCCTCTGGAAAGTAGTATTTCTGCTGAAAAGGCCGGTTTGTTCGGATTGCCTTCGGGATGGGTTCGGATTGCCTGTCCGAAATCCGGATACACAACCCGAAGGAATCGGATGCTCATTCCGAAGGACCCCGGCATCCGGAACTCTTGAAAATATTTTTTATATTGGAATTATTTTAACCCTAAACCTCATACTGATATGCTGGAACCATTTTTTGTCAGGACGTTTGTCAAGAACGAAAAAATATTGAAAAGGGTCGACCCCATGCAGGTCGCCGGTCTGTCCACAGTAAAAAATTATACCAAGATTATATTGATCGATGACACGGCGTACATGGTGCGAATGTCCCTCGCGAACGCGTTGAAAAAATTCCCCCCGGATATGTTTGTTAAAATAAATCGCGCAGAAGTTGTATCCAAATATGCCATTGATCATATCGCCAGAGATCATTTGATCATCAGCGGTACGACTACTACACTTCCCATCGCCAAGTCATATTACAAATATGTCGCCGCAGGGCTCAATATCATTGAGTAGGAACGTGGTTCGTCATTAAAACAAAAATGGTATATTATTTTGAAACCGCACTCAATTGGAAAACGGCCGAATAACTTTACTATGTCACTTCATCGGCGGATTTTGCTACTATCAGCGACCTGCCTTACCGATCCTAAATAATTCTATTAGCATCAATTATCTCTGTACTCATCATGAAAATAAAAGCCCTGTTCACCGTGATTGTGTTTATCTGGGCTTTAATTGTACCCTGTCAGTATTGCTCTGGTCAGGGGAGTTCCAGAGATTCCAGTGTAATTACGCAATTTGCTAATCGGCTGAGTAGTGATGCAAAGAAAGACGACGTTCATGGCAGTATTTCCGCAGCGATAATAAAAAACGACAAGGTCTTATGGGCTGGTGCGTTTGGCTACACAACAAGGAGCAAGGAAATTGCTGCAGACACCAACACTATCTATCGTATCGGCTCTATTACCAAAACATTTACTGCTGTTATATTAATGCAACTTGTAGAAGAAAGAAAGGTAAAGCTGGATGAACCTGTCGAAAAATATCTGCCGGAAATAAAACTCCTGAAAGGTTATTCAGATAAGACAAGTATTACCCTACGTCAATTAGCCTCGCATACTTCTGGGTTGGAACGCGAGCCGGAAATGGCGGGTGCGAGTTTAGGCACGGTGGACCAATGGGAAACTAAGTTATTATCCAGTATTCCTTATACTTCATTCAAAAGTAGCCCCGGAACCAGTTTTCAATATTCTAACATTGGGTATGCCCTGCTTGGTCTAACCCTCGAACGGGCTTCGGGTGTCCCTTATATTCAAATGGTGCAACAAAGAATATTTATACCGCTGCACATGGATAATACCTTTTTTTCGGTGCCCGAAAATAAGATGGCCGAACTTGCAGAGGGTTTCGTTAGTGCCGAGAAGGACAGCACATTGGGTGGTTACACAGTACCCTGTGGCGGAATTTATTCAACTTCCCTTGATCTGGCAAAATTTGTAATAGCGCTGATGGGAAAGACTCCCTTGCTTGAGCCGGAAAGCCTTCTGGAAATGCAAGTTACTCCCCCGGGTGGCTGGAATTATGGTTTGGGTCTTATGCTTGCAGGATATAAAAAGTTGGACTTTATAGGTCACGGCGGCCGCGTTCAGGGGTACCTTTCACAATTTTCTATAGAAAAGAACAACGTTTACGCAGTCATTTTACTGCGCAATTATGATAGCGGCAAAACCAATCTCGCATTAGATTCCCGGAAACTGTTGAATAAATTATCAACAGGTGATATGAGATGAATCCATTGAATTAAATCTAACTTTTCGTATAAGCTCATAAGTTCCTGAAGCCGATACCCGAGGATATTCAGATTGGGAGGATTATGGGTGTGTAGTAAGCTTCCTGATTTAATTTATGAATCATTACCCCGATTTTCTAATTTACATCGCTTCGATTATTTGGGGGAGGTCAGGACGTCCCAACAACAAAACAAAATGGATAACGCTAAACGACAGTGTATCAAGGTAACTATCTTTACAGACGAAGTGTCTTATATTATAAATTTGAGTGTTGCCTGCAAGTTTCCAGCGACACTCCACAAACTTCAAACCTATGGACAAAATATTAATTTTAGGTGGCACTCATTTCATAGGAAGAAACCTTATTGAAAAGCTTTTAGAAATCGAGGCATACGATATAACTTTATTTAATAGGCAGAAAACATTTCCGGAGTTATTCCCAGAATTGAAAAAAATCAAAGGTGACAGAGAAACCGATGATATAAATAAAATAACCACTACAGATTGGGATTTTGTAGTTGATTTATCTTGTTATTTTCCCGACACTTTAAATAATTTTATTGGAAAATTAAAAGGCAAGGTAAGACGTTACATTTTCATTTCGACAATTGCTGTTTATGAACTAGAACAAAATTTTAAGTCAGAAATTATTACGGAAAACTTTAAACTTCAAAAATGCAACGAAGAGGAAGCTAAAAATAAATCACTGGAAACTTATGGCAAAAGGAAAGCGGAATGAGAAAGAATACTAAATCAAACTGAATGGCTCGAAAAAATTATTTTAAGGCCATCAATTATTTATGGAAAATATGACACAACAGACAGGCTTTACTATTGGCTTGACAGAATTAAGCAACGGAATACGTTTATTGTTCCAAATTGTAAATCTGAAAAAGTAACCCTAACTTATGTAACAGACTTAGTAAATATTATGATAAAGTCTTTGAAAATACAAAATCATTTAACAACTTATAATGCTTCGACACATCAACCACTCACTTTGAGGGATATGCCATTAAGAATTTCAAAGTTAACTAAAAATGAAATTGAAATTATTGAAATCACAAATAAACAACTGCTTGACAGTAATATAAAACCAGTGGAGGACATTCCACTTTGGTTCAATTTACCCTTAGCAATTAGTAACAACAAACTGAATATAGATTTTGAAATTAACCTTACTTTATTTGACCAAAGTATTAAGGACACAATTAAATATTATGACAATTTGAATTGGCCCTTGTGCAATGCAGGGTTCGACTACCTGAAAGAAAAAATGATTATCTCAAAATATAAAAACAGAATAGTAAATTAAAAAAGGAATGTCATTGAGGAATAAAACCTCCACACAACATTGCATTTGTGTATATGGCGGGGCGACGAATATATTTTCAGCTTTTTATTCGCTACTAATCCTTTAGTAAATTCTGTTTCGCCTAAGGGTTTCTATGTAGTGACCAGATTATGGGTCACAATGATACAGTATGATACGTAATGATAATCGAGTAGACGGCCTCACCTTTTGTAGGCGATGAGGCTCCCCAGGTCTGCCCGTGCCCGCGCGGACGGGAATGACACAGTCGGACGGGTCCCACACCAATCCCGAAAGTATTTTCTTCGGTCTTGCATCGTCTCTCGCAGAGGATGATGTTTGATAAATGTTCAAAAGCATCGTCTCCTAAAAGAAGACGATGCCGGACGAAAACTTTGCATACAACATTTTTTGTCTACAAAAACATGTGTCTTTTAGTAACTAATCCATCCTTCGTAATTGTCCTGTCCGTCATAAGGAGCAATAAAACTAAACGTTCCTGTATTGTCAAGTTTACCGATCGCATGAATAAATTTCCCCGCTCCACCCAAAATAAGCGTCTCATTGGTATAGCCGCCCACAGTTGATGAAATTGGAGTTGAAGTTCCTGTTCCGGGAATATTGGAAAGAAAGAGCGCATCACCTTTATTATTATATAAAACCAGATTAATAACATTGCCCTGTACATTGGCAGGTACATTAAATTCCGCAAGAATTGCTGGAACATCGTCGAAATCTCCTGATTGTATTAAAGGCAAAGGGCCACCTAAAATGGGGTATCCCGGAATTTCATTTACAGGAGCACCAATTGATCCTGTCGGAGGCGCCTCAGCACCTGTGCCGTAGGCAAGGACGTTGCCATAACTTTTAATATTTCCCATAAGGGTAGCTGATCCATCTCCGCCTACCACCAGATTAGCTAAGCCAACATAAGTAATTCCATTTACAACAACAGGTGATGGTGCAGCGGGTGACACCCTATACCAGGTTGTTAAACTCAGTTTGAAATGCTGTTTAACTATGGGCTTATCATGCTTGCAGGAAGTAAATAAAAAAATAACAGTAAAAAGGATGGATGTAATTTTTGTGGACAGATGTAATTTTCTCATAAAAGAGTTTTTAAGAGTTAAAAAAAGGATGGAACAAACAGCTATAGCTATCTTCAATTGTTACTGTTTGCTTAGTGAAATTGCCGGAAGTATCTATTAGTTCTTATAGCAATTGAGTAAATGGTATTCCTGGTGGGTAAATAGTAATTGCTGGTGGGTAAATCCCAGCAAACCCACCAGAATCGGGCTGCAGTGCTTTTTGTATCGTAAAGTAACCAAAGTGAATATTTGCGCAATGAATTGAACATCAACGAGGGAGAAGACAGGCGAAATCACCGAAAGCCGGTGAACTCACCGGATGTTCATGGATAAAAAAATGGATTGGAAATTAATGTCAACTCAAGGATTACTTAAAAGCTATGGCCTTCGTCTGGAATCAACGATCGGAGCTATATGTAAAGGATGCACCCCTGAAATTATCGACAAAAATAACTGGAAGCCTGCGGGGAATAACGTTACCTTAATCAGAAATGTCGGCGATCGCCACTTTGCTGGGACCAGTTAATTTCAAATTCAAACAATGGGCGAAAATACACCTGGTTCATAAGCCTGTTCATGCAGCGGCGCCTATAATGGTCGAAAGCAATTCAAATGTGGGAGAATCATAAAAATCCGGATTGATTTAGATAATATTTTCTATGGAAAGGTTAAATTTATTTGCTAAACCTATTTTTCATGAAAAAGCCAATACCTCCATCCCTGACTGTAAGTCATTATTGTGCATATTTTTTGAGTAATCGAAATAATGTCATCCGCAGAATAATTACTTATCTATTACAAATGAGTCTTCTATTCATGACTCTTGCGTCATTCGCACAAAAACTGTATTTTCCAAGAATATATTACAATGACAGCATTTCTTTAGCGCATCACATTCCGGATCTTGCGAAGGAGCTCATGTCAAAATACAGGGAAAAGGATGAGGCAGAGTATTATTATAATCTTTGCAGGTTGCAAATTGTTGCCCGGTCATATGACTCTGCGGAAATATCATTGAACAAATTCAACAAGATCTATTGCAGGAATATTAATGATACGGCTTTATTGGGATCATTTGGATTTCATTATAGAATCTATTGCGAATTAATTGGAGACAAGTCTGAAAATTATATAATAAGTCCGGACGATTACCAGGCGAAATTCAAATTGGATTATAATTCATTGGGTGAAAAGGGAAAGAATAATATATCTTATTATTTTAATGGTAATCTGTCAGAATATAAAAACGATCTGGATACAAAAGTCAAAGGGTTAAAGAATTCTGACAGTTTAACTATCAGTGAAGCGATGGAGCTTTGCAAATCTTATGGTATTTACCAGGTAACCAGTGCGACCCTCTTCTTCGGTAAAGCAGAGATGGTAAAAATTGACAAAGAAAAGTATATAGAAGACGACAGTGTACTTGTTAAAATGCCGGATGGAGGTTTGATTTCATTGACCATCACTCGTATTAGGAAAATTACCGCCCCACAGCCGGTTGTAATGTTATATGATATATACGCCGGTGATGAAACATCCTATACTAAATTCATAGTTTCAAAAGGATATGTCGGCATAGTAGCCAATACGCGCGGAAAACGCCTGAGTCCTGATCCCATAGAACCACTTGAACATGATGCCAAAGACGCATATTATATTATAGACTGGATAAGTAAGCAGCCATGGTGTAATGGCAAAGTCGGAATGTTCGGTGGAAGTTACCTTGGCTTTGCCCAATGGAGTGCAATGAAATACATGCATCCTGCATTAAAAACAGCCGTTCCCCAGGTATCGGTTGGTGCAGGAATAGATTATCCAATGCAAAATGGAATCTATATGAGTTATGTGCTGCAATGGCTACATTATGTAATGGACACCAAATTAACGGACGAAGCCGGTTTTGGTGATACAAAGAAATGGCATGGACTCTATGAAAGCTGGTACAAAAACGGAAAGAGTTTTCGCTCCCTGGATACATTGGAAGGAAGACCCGATCCAATTTTCCAGCGCTGGCTAAACCATCCGGACTATGACAGCTTCTGGAAGAAAATGACGCCGCAAAAAGAGGAATTCGCAAAAATTAATATTCCTCTTTTGACAACTACCGGTTACTGGGATGATGATCAGCTTGGAGCTATGTATTATTATCAACAATATCATGCATGGAACAAAACCCCAAACTACTATTTACTTATCGGGCCTTACGACCATGGTGGTTCGCAATGGCGGCCAGCTGGTGAGCTGGAAGGTTACAAAATTGACAGCTTAGCCAGGATTCCCATTATCGACATCGTATTTCAATGGTTTGATCATATTTTAAAAGACAGCAGCCTGCCTGCTATCTTGAAGGACAGGGTAAATTTTGAAGTGATGGGCGCAAATAAGTGGATGCATGTAAGTTCACTGGATAAAATGCATAATGATTCCGTCGTCTTTTTCCTGGGGAATAAACCCGATGGCAAACGGTACCCGCTTTTGAAGTCTAAACCAAAAACTTCCGGATATATTGAACAGACAGTAGACCTCAAAGACAGAACTGAAGTCAATTTTAAAGACGGTGCTGTTGATCCGTTCCCTTTATTGATCGATTCCGCGCTGAATTCAGAAAAGATAAAACTGGTTTTTGTGAGCGAACCTTTAGATAAACCTTTTGTCCTCAGCGGCGCGCTAAAAGCCTCCGTAAAAATGACAATAAATAAAAAAGACGTTGACTTGGTTCTTGATCTATATGAACAAACACCTGATGGAAAATATTTCGCGCTGAATGAAAATGTTCAAAGGGCGAGTTACGCGAAAGACAGAACCAGAAGACAATTATTGCAACCCGGTAAAATAGAAACCATACAACTCACCCATACATTTATTACGTGCAGGCAACTTCAAAAGGGTAGCAGGATTGTCGTAATGATAGGAGTAAATGAGAACCCGAGCTGGGAGATAAATTATGGTACAGGAAATGATGTTAGTGATGAAACCATCAAAGATGCGGGAGAACCAGTAAAAATAAAATGGTACAATTCCAGTTTTGTAATGTTTCCGATTTTAAGGTAATCGTATAAAAAACCTGTTACCAATCGTTCACTAGTTCCCCGCAAACCCACTGGAATCCCCGGACATTACTTTTTGTATCGGAGAGTAACCATTGGTTGACGGTTGATGGTTAGCGGTTGACGGTGGTTGTTAATAATCGATCAACTGCTTTTTAATTACTTTTCGAAGTTTACCACGCCGCAGGCGTGGCCTTTAGTAGCTTTTTATTCACTCCTAATCTGGTACTAAATTTAGTTTTCATGATTTGCTTGATTTTGGTGGCCAGATTATAAGTGCTAATGATACGGTATGATACGGTGTCATATCATGGTTCTAAACCAGTGCTTATAATGATTATTATTGGGGGTGGACTTTACATTTTGGGAGTTATATTTTATCTTGGGAAAAATATACGTTTAACCATGCGCTCTGGCATTTCTTTGTACTTGCAGCAGCTATTTTTCATTATGTGGCCATCTTACTGGCAGTGTAAAATTTCAGCGTGGCATGAGAGTTAAATTTGAGCGTTGTGCGTCATTTAAAAATTGAATTCCAGTAAATTGAAGGCAATTATTTATACAAAATACGGAGGCCCTGAAGTTCTACAACTAAAAGAAATAGAAAAACCTTCTCCGAAGTATGATGAGGTGTTGATCAAAGTTCATGCGGTATCAATAAATGATTGGGATTTTGGCCTTCTGGAAGGTGACTTCATAAATCGTCTACTAAACGGTCTTCTGAAACCAAAGCGAAAAATACTTGGCTCCGATATTGCGGGACGAATTGAAGCAGTTGGTAAAAATGTAACCAAGTTTAAAACAGGTGATGAAGTGTATGGTGATCTGAGCGGTTATTGGGGAGGTTTCGCTGAGTACACCTGTGCCCGTGAAAAATCATTAGTGCTGAAACCTTCAGCCATGAGTTTCGAAGAAGCAGCGGCAATACCACAGGCGGCCATGCTGGCTGTGCAGGGCCTTATTGATAAAGGGAAAATTCACTCTGGACAAAAGCTATTGATCAATGGTGCAGGTGGAGGCGTTGGTACTTTTGCCGTACAAATTGCCAAATTATACGGCGTTGAAATAACTGCTGTTGACAGTACAAGTAAACTGAACATGCTGCGATCAATAGGCTTTGATCATGTCATTGATTATACAAGTGAGGATTTTACTAAAAATGGCCAGCGTTATGACTTGATACTTGATGTTAAGACAAATCGGTCGATGTTTGATTATGTCCGTGCATTGTATCCCGGTGGAATTTATGTGACAGTTGGAGGTTCCATGAGCCGACTTTTTCAGGCTTTGGTTCTGGGGCCCTGGATTTCGATGATCAGTGAAAAACACATACGTATTGTTGCCTTAAAGGCAAACAAGGATTTATTATATATGAATGAACTTTTCGAAGCTGGCAAAATCAGACCTATTATAGACGGACCTTACAAAATAACGGAGTTTGCTGAAGCATTCAGACTTTTTGGTAAGGCGGAACACAAGGGAAAAGTAGTAATAGTGATGTAAATAGATTACAGGCCAGTGCGGGGTATAGTGCTGTCAAATTTACTGGTCAATTCTTTACTTGTACTCTGTTGTTTTGATAAGGTTTTCAAAATCAGCTTTCCTTTTCCTGGCGCCGTCCTCCTGATCCTGGTGGGTCTGTATATTGGATTGAATCTGATCTTCAATAACCTTAACATAGTCTTGCAGTTTTTTTCTGTCTTCGTCAGTAGGACTGCTCCCCAAATATTTATCCGGGTTGGATTTTACATCAGATAATTGATCCAGCGTTTTTTTAAAATATTCCCGCAACCCTGTGAATGGAATCAGAATCACGCCGTTGCTGCTTGCTGCCGTTCTGA
Organism: Puia sp.; assembly: GCA_041481385.1. GTDB lineage: Bacteria > Bacteroidota > Bacteroidia > Chitinophagales > Chitinophagaceae > Puia. The sequence goes on along the minus strand of JBGPBW010000164.1, from coordinate 743 downwards.
AATCATCCAGATTTTGACTGAATAATGTACATGGCAGGATAAGAAAAATCAAATAGAGTAACCTGGTTGATTTCATACGCAGGTAATTCATTGGAGAAATAAGGGAATATAAATTGGCGGCGATTGATTTACCAAGCGGTGGGAATCTTTTTTTAATCGGTTTAAAATGCTATTTTATCAATAGTTTTGAAAACACAAATTAAACAGCCATTCATTTTATATGAACGTACAGGAACAAATCAAAAAGTATATTACCAACCAGCCTGAACCAAAACGCAGTCACATGCAAGAGTTGCACAGGTTCATACTTCGGGTATTGCCGGGATGTAAATTATGGTTCCTCGATGGTAAAAACAGCGAAAATAAAACGGTTTCTAACCCCAATATAGGATATGGATTTTTCACAATAAAATATGCTGATGGAACAACCAGGGAGTTTTACCAAATTGGTTTGAGCGCAAACACAACAGGAATCTCTGTCTATATCCTTGGTTTAAAAGATAAGACATACTTAGCCCGGACATATGAAAAAAAACTAGGCAAAGCAAGCGTGACCGGATATTGCATTAAGTTCAAAACGCTGAAAGATATAAATATGGATATACTTGAAGCGGCAATACGATATGGGGTTGAGCAAAGCAAACTTTCATAGCTGACAGCAGGGTACCCGCCAACATAGTATTTGTAAAAACGTAGCTTCAAACCATTTCAATTTCTTTATTCCACTTTTTTATAATGCAGTT
>JBGPBW010000163.1:0-11098 GCA_041481385.1 Puia sp. | reverse complement strand
CCCAAACCGGGCTGGATTTCAGGCCCAGGCGGCTCATGCCGTCCTGGTCGAGAAACACCAGCGCTGAGGGCGTTTCGAGGGAAAGAATCCCACCAAATGTTTCGTATCTATAACGCATCTGTTTGGTCCCATAAGTCTCCTGAAAAACCTCATTGGATTAAAGCGGAGTTATAATCGACGGCTGAATTCTTTTTTATACGAGCTGGTGCCGGAAATCAGGACAAATTTTTATGGCGAACTCACTTATGCCGCCGGAATATGGGAAAAAGTAAACTGGAAGTTATTTGATATCGTGGGTATCGATCATTACCGTGCATTATATAATAAGAAAGCCTATCTGCAACAATTGCAATCATATAAAAGAAACGGGAAACCCCTGGCTGTTACTGAATTCGGATGTTGCACCTATCAGGGGGCTGATGATAAGGGAGCAATGGGCTGGGCTATCGTGGATTGGTCCCTTCCAAAACCCAGATTGAAGGGAACCTTTATTCGTGATGAAAACGTTCAGGCGAACTACCTGATCGAATTATTGAACCTGTTTGAAACCGAAAATATTTTAGGTGCTTTTGCCTTTACTTTTTGCAGTTACAATTATTTCTTTAGCGAAGATCCTGCATACGACCTGGACATGGCCGCTTTTGGTATTGTAAAATCAATTTCAGAAAATATTACCGGAAGCAACGACCGTTTGCCCTGGCTTCCCAAGAAAGCATTTTACATATTGGGCAAGTATTTTTGGAGATCTGTTTAATCCGGCTCGTCCATCTCCAATAATCGGTTTAGAATTCTTTCCCGGGGATTGCCACCTACACTGCCCATATATATTCTGGTCCAGTCGGTCAGGTCAGTTAATAACTTCCGGTGTTGCTCAGATTCTTTCAACCATTCGCTCAATATGGCCACTTCATCGGTGTTCAGCACAAAACCGGCCTGGTAATTACACAGTACATTTAATATAGGTTCAAGATCTTTCATACAAGTCTTGTCCACGCCACAAAATCAGTCGGCGGAATTTTATCTATGTCCAATGCGCGCAGCATGGTCACCAGCTGCCCGTTGTGATAAGTGCTGTGGTTGAAAATATGGGTCAGCAGCAGATCATAGGATTCAATAAAAGCCTGACCCGCCACATTCGTATAATGAAGTTTTTCAGTGAGCTGAGTATCCTCTATTCCTGAAAACCAGTCTACCCATTGCTGATCGGTTGCTTCCAAGGCTTTCGAAAGATTTTCCATTGATCCCTCAAACGGATCGCCGAGTGGTTTCGCCGTTTCCTGTCTCAGACGGGCCAGCCAGAGACTTTCTGCTCCCCATACATGAAGGACTGTTTTATAGAGACTGTTGAAACTGCTCGGTATAAGTGCATGCTGTTGATCAGGAGTCAGGGTGTTGATCAGGTCCAGGAGCCTTTTGTGTGCCCACTGATTATATCGTGCGTATTGCAGTAATAATGTTTTTACCAACATAAAATACTGGTATTGAATAATTTATGAATATATAGCCGGGGGGCAGCTTTCCAGAAGTATTTTATCGACTCGTAAACTTACGATAAAATCGAGTGTTCCCGCGCTACCATCCGGATCTGGGTTTTTATATTTTTAATATATCCAATCCGATGAAAAAACCGATACCCAATCCGATGAAAAAGCCAATCCAATAATCCAAAGAAACCAATCCAATCCTAAGTAAAGACCAGTAGAATCCAAATTTTGAATGACCGCTACCGACCATAGCGGTTTTTTCTTTTATATGGGGCACTGAACCGATCGTTTTCATTCATCTAACATAACGCCCATCTATATTCGAATCATAACAATTTCTTAGACATTTTCAATTGTCGTTTCCGGCATCAAAGGGTAAATTTGAAATCAACTCAAAAACAGGACTATGCAGATTTTATTCAATTATATCCGCGAATGGTTTACCAGGAAACCTGTTAACGAAGAAGAGGAAAATGAGTTCCTCATACATTGAAACCGGTTTCATAGGTATTAGTATCCGGATAATTATCAACCCCCGTTATTCCCGCCCCAAATTTTTGTCCTTCCCCGAATGGATAAAATAAATTTGCGCAACCGATCATTTGCACATATATTTGCAACCGAAAGGTAGCACATAATTAATGCAAATATATGAGAAGAGATGTTTTTCAAGCCATAGCAGATCCGACAAGAAGGAATATCATCAGCCTGATCGCCAATAAACCGTCAACCCCCAAAACTGTGGCAGATCATTTTAATCTGAGCAGGCAGGCCATTTCAAAGCACATCAATATCCTCGCGGAATGCGGTCTGCTTTCCCTGCAGATTCAAGGCCGGGAATATTATTATACAGTTCAACCCAAAAAATTAGTGGAAGTGAATGACTGGCTGGAACCCTTCCGTAAAATGTGGGAAGACCGGTTTTTGAAACTTGATAAAGTATTACATCATCTTAAATCAAAAAAAAATGGAAAGTAAAATCAGCACGTTAATCTCTAAAGATTTGAAAAACAAAAAGATCTCCGTCAAAAGGGAATTTGACGCTCCCCTTTCCATGATCTGGAAGGCATGGACGGAAAGACAGTTGCTGGACCAGTGGTGGGCGCCCAAACCCTGGATGGCTAAAACAAAGACGATGATATTTAAAAACGGTGGAAGCTGGCTCTATGCCATGACGGGGCCAGATGGCACGAGTATGTGGAATATCATTGAGTTTTCGGATGTTCAAAGGGAAAAAGGTTTCCAGGCCGTCAGCGCATTTTGTGATGAGAACGGAAAGAAAAACACAGATTTTCCAGTCATGTATTGGAAAAATGTATTCAGCGCTATGGGTTCAGAGACCTTGGTAGAAGTTGAAATCAGTTTCACGAATGAGGCCGATATGGAAAAGATCATTGCCATGGGCTTTGAAGCCGGATTCACTGCCGCTCTGGGTAACCTGGATGAGTTGCTGGCGAAATAGTACATTTCGCTTACGTTACCTGTCAAAAGGATTCTCTTAGGGGACGAATGCGTATCCATGTCGCATCAAGTCCATATCAATTCCATCATTTAATGGGCTTGTTATGGACTTGATCCATATTTGGTAGTAAGTATTAAGCGGCTATCAACTTAGTGAATACTCTCTAAGAATAATGTAGTTTCCAGGAAATTTGGATTTTTTTATCGCTTCTTCTGCAAGCTTACGGGTAGCATATAATTTGTCGAGGCCCAAGCTAAAATATACGCTGAGGATATAGTTGTAGTAGTCTGACTGCAGCGGTGGCATATTGACGTAAACGATCCTGAATTGAGATTTTAATTTCATAACATATTTTTTGAGTTAGGGGGATGTGTTTTTATTTATTATTTATTGGCAAAACAGGTTATTCAAGGGAGAGATCGTGAAAAATCCGCCTCTTATCAAATATAAAACTTATTCTGCATCAGGCCATTGCAGGTTCCCCATTAAACGGCCAGCTCACGCAGATAAACAACCGAATAGATTAAACTTCATGAGAAAAATGATATTTGGGCCGGCTGATGAGCCGGTTTTTATTAACGTCCCGATAAATGTTTACTCTTAAAATCAAATACGAGGGCGGATGGACCATTGTCCTGAAGATGGGTTAACTTCTCGATTGCCTCATGAATCGTTGGAAATTGGCCCTTGGTTATCCACCACATCGCGGTGTAAACCTTACCAAAAGTTCGAAACCACTCTTTACGTCGTTTTAGAAATTCCACATGTAATGTCTGGTACATAAAATTTTCAAGGGTCTCAATACTTTCCCATACCGAAATATTGATGATTACCTGTTCATCCTGAAAAGGATTAAAAGCTGTAGCGTTATTTGTGTCGTCCTTTAATCGCCAGACAAATCCCTCACTACTTTCAGCTATTGCATTCACTTTGTCCAGATTCTCTACAAACTCAAGCATAATCGGGTCCTCTATGTTCACCCCTTTCATCCGGGCGATATTGATTTCTGCGATCTGATGGTCAACCATATTATTGATTCTTAGATTTTTAGCCGAAAGTACATAAGCTGATCCGGATCTACTTGTCTACCCCTGAGTTTTTCATCAACAATCTCCGGCTATACATTTTCCTCAACCGGGCCACATTTGGATGGCCTGCGATCTGTTTATTCACATAGACGATCGGGCTCATGAATTTATATTGCGTATCCAGTGCAGACAGATTAAAGCCATGTGCTGTACCGGGTAACAGGATGAAGCAAGGCATGCAAATCTTCTCCCGGTTTAAATAAAATATTTGGAATTATAAATAATAAGACGGAACATTAAAATTACATGTCGCGGAAAATTGTCATAGGTGATATTCATGGGGCTTTAAAAGCTTTGGAGCAGGTGATGGCCCAACTGAAACTCAGGAAAACTGACGAGCTCATTTTCCTGGGGGACTATGTCGACGGTTGGTCCCAGTCAGCCCAGGTGATTGATTATCTGCTGGAATTCGAAATAAATTATAATTGCATTTTTATAAAGGGTAATCATGACGATTGGTGTGAACAGTGGCTCAAAGAAGGTTTCGCAGATGAAGAATGGCTGCAGCATGGAGGAGCGGAGACCGTGAGGAGTTATGACGGGTACAGCAAAGATCAAAAGGAAAGGCATATGATTTTTTTTAACGGGATGTCGTTTTATGAAATAGATCAGTCAAACCGATTATTTGTACATGCGGGTTTTTCATCTATGCACGGTCCTTTAAAAGAGCATTTTCTAAGTAATTTTTTTTGGGACAGAACCCTGTGGGAAGTTGCGCTGGTAACGAATACACAATTGAAACGAGAATCAAAATCCTTTCCGAAACGCTTAAGCCTATTTAAGGAGATATTTATCGGGCATACACCGACTACGAACTATGGCACCGATCTTCCCATGCGGGCTGCTAATGTGTGGAATGTAGACACAGGAGCTGCTTTCCTGGGAAGACTAACCGCACTTGACATTGAATCAAAAGGATTCTGGCAAAGTGATCCTGTTTATACCTTGTACCCCGATGAAAAGGGCAGAAATAAATACCTACAGTGATAAGACATTTTACAAATTTTATTCCGTGTAGGATTTTTATGCGAAACTCTTTGTAATTTAATTGGGCTAAATACTGCTTTTGAATTTCTCACTGTTATTATTAGAGCCGATACAAATTGACCGGGCAATCAGAAATACATCAGATAACAGATCATATGTTCCGGCATGAGTCGGGTAAAATGGTCTCCGTTTTAACCAGGATATTTGGTTCTGAGAATCTTGAACTTGTGGAAGATGTAGTACAAGATTCACTGGTGGAAGCCATTAAACGCTGGCCTTATAAGGGAATACCCGCCAATCCTTCCGGATGGTTGTTTACTGTGGCTAAAAATAAAGCACTAAAAATCATTAACCGTGAAAAGTATCAAAAAAAGTACAGTACAGATGTAGCGCATTTATTACACTCCGAATGGACTGCGCAACCTACCATGGACCATCTTTTTTCTGAAGGCGAAATTACTGATGACCAGCTGCGTTTGATGTTCACCTGTTGTCACCCGGCCATTTCCCCTGATTCGCAGATCGCTCTGATATTAAAAACACTCTGCGGTTTCAGTATACCGGAAATTGCAAAGGCATTTTTAACCAATCAGGAAAATATCAACAAACGTCTTGTCAGGGCAAGACAAAAAATAAGGGACAGCAGGATTTCGTTTGAAGTGCCGGCAGGCAGAGCTTTAACGGAAAGATTGCAAACAGTGCTGGAGGCTATCTACCTATTATACAACGAAGGGTATAGTGCTTCGGTTGGCATGGAGCTGATCCGTTATGAAGTATGTGAAGAAGCCATCGGACTGGCTGAAATGATTGTTGTCCATCCCGCCATTGAAGACAAGTCGGAAGTGTATGCCTTGCTGGCCCTGATGCAATTAAATACATCCAGATTAAAAGCCAGGCAGGACGGGGAGGGTAACATCCTTACCCTTGCACAGCAGGACCGCGCTGTATGGGATTTTCGCCTGATGGAAAAGGGATTTGCAAATCTGGCCCAATCCATTACAGGAGGAGAAATCTCAGTCTACCATATCCTGGCATCTATTTCGTCTTATCATTGTTCGGCTGCCCGATTTGAAGATACAGACTGGAAAAGCATTCTTTTTCTTTACGATAAATTAATTCAGACTGATGCTTCACCAGTTGTTATGCTTAACCGGGCTGTGGCTCTTGCAAAAGTGGAAGGTCCGGAGCCTGCAATCACCGAGCTGGGGAAGTTGAATAAGTTTTCTGCCCTGACCTCTTATCATTTATTGTATTCCGCGCAGGCGGAGTTTTATATGGAACTCGGGCGGTTTCAGGAAGCTGCCGTTATGTTGAAATCGGCGATTGAGCGTGCCCCTTTACCTGCAGAAAAAGCTTTTTTGCGGAAGAAACTGGAGCAATGCGAAAAAATATTTTCATAGGCATGTCCTTTTTTGATCTATGCAGGTCTCTTACCCTGATAAATCATAAAATATAACACAATGAAAGAGTTTTTATTGATCCTGAAAACAGAAGGCAGTGTTTGGACAGACCTTTCACCCGAAAAACTCCAGCAACACATAGAACGTGGAGGTGCATACATCGGTAAGCTGATCAAGGAGGGAAAATTGAAAAATGCAAATCCAGTTGATCAAGGAAGCAGGTTGGTTTCCGCCAGCAATGGTGTACTTAAAGATGGCCCTTTTAATGAAACCAAGGAGGTAGTTGCAGGATATTTTCACATCGTAGCAAAGGATATGGATGAAGCAGTGGCCATTGCCAAAGCAAATCCGATCTTCAATGATATTCCGACGAAGATCGAAGTGCATCCCATGATGGCCATCCGGGAAGCCTGATTCAGTCTTTTGATAATTAAACAAGTAAATCAAAACAATGAACAAATATCCATTCTCACTGGGTCTGATCGTCCTCATGGCGTCCTGCAACTCTGGTCTTAAACAGGAAACCCAGGCTGCAGCAATTTCGTCCAGGGATACACTGACCTATGCTTATAAAGCCACCTATTCCTCCGATATTACTGTGCCCGGTAATCCGGTAAATGCGCAGAAGGTTTTGGAAGTCTGGAAAATGTTTGAGTCCGCAAAGATTAAAGAGATGAAACCTTATTTTGCAGATACCGTGAAATATGATGATGCACATGGTATGCATTTCTATGGTCCCACCGATCAATTACTATCCTATGCCAAAAGCGATATCGATGGATTGGATTCCATGCGATTTGACATCGTCATGTGGCAAAGTGCCCATATAAACGACCGGAATGAAGATTGGGTGAATATCTGGTCCAGGGAAAGAAGGTACGGTAAAAATGGCGGCAAAGCAGATACGGTACTGATGCAGGAAAACTGGAAGGTAAAAAATGGGAGGGTAGTGGCTTTTGATCAGTATCTGGCGAAATAATGGATTACGAATATATTTTTTTGAATTCCAGCTAGCCCTAACCAACTTATGGCTATACCAATATATAGTAAAGAATACTAAAATGTATAACTGACCGTGCCGATTCAAATTTTGGCAATCCTTTTGCATTATAGCTTCCGTTATTAATCCAATACCCAAACAACTATGAAATCCAAGATCCTCAAAATCACAGGGATAACCCTGCTTGTACTTATCGCATTCGTGGGAGCTGCACCCTGGCTCTTCAAAGGAAAAATCACCAGTTTAGTAAAGGCACATGCAGAAAAAGACCTGAGGGCTCATGTCAGCTTTTCTGGTGTTGATATTTCCCTGTTTAGGAATTTTCCCAAAATAAGCATCGGCCTGGATAACTTCCAGATAACCTGCGTCGGCGAATTTCAGGACGATACCCTGATTTCAGCCAGACAACTTGATTTGACCTGTGCGATCGGGAGCCTGATTTCCGGAGACAGCATCGAAATAAATGCTATCACCATAAACGAACCACGTTTTCACGCTGTGGTTCATCCGAATGGCCACGCCAACTGGAATATTATTAAAACAACTGATTATCCGGGGGAACATATCGATTCTTCTGCCAGGGCTTTTAATTGGGGAATACAACGATACGCTGTGCACAACGGATATGTTGAATATCTCAATGAAGGTAAAAACATCCATCTGGAGGTTTTCAATCTGGAACAGGAGGGGAGAGGTAATTTTTCTTCAGAACTATTCACGCTGAAAACTAAAACCACCGCGGATGTCGTGAATTTTAATTATGAAGGCGCCATTCCCTGTCGCCTCTCTGCTAAAACCCGGATCGATCTGGCCCTGCACGTGGATAATAAAACCCACACCTGGTCCTTTAATACCGACCAGGTTTCATTCAACGACTTGAAATTGCATACCGAGGGATTCTTTCAATGGATCAACGACAGCAGTTACAATATGAATATTAAATTCAAAGCACCTTCAACACAATTCAAAAATATTCTTTCCATGCTGCCCGCTCTTTACCAAAAAGACTTCGCCAGTATTGAATCGAACGGGCAGGTTAATTTTAATGGGTTTATCAGGGGAAAATATGATGAAAAACATGTTCCTTCCTATCACACCAATCTTTATGTGTTGAATGGTTATTTTAAATATCCCGATTTGCCGGTTCCTGTGGAACATATCCGGCTCGGGCTCCAGATCGATAACCCTGACGGTATTACTGACCACACAACAATAAATGTTTCAGAAGGGCATGTAGAGATTGACAAGGACACGGTGGACCTCCACGTGTTCCTGAAGAATACAAAGACAAAACCTTTTATTGACATCGCTTTTAATGGGAAACTTGACCTCGCCAACTTGTCCAAAGCCATAAAACTGGATCCCGGTGGACGGTTGAGCGGACTCCTGGACGCTAAAATGTTTGCAAAAGGAAATATTCCCGGTCCGGAAAAGCACAAAAAAGACAATTTTCAATCATCGGGAAATATCAGCCTTACGAACTTTTCATACGCATCAATTGCTTATCCCCGCGGTATTGCTTTGGATGAACTGGTTGTAGATTTCAATCCTAAAAATGTTCTCATTCGTTCATTAAAGGGAGCATACCATGCAACACTCATTGAGGCTACCGGTACACTGAATGATTTGTACGATTTTGCCTTGGGCAATAAACCCCTGGGCGCATCACTTGACGTAAAAACCGAAGAATTTAACCTGAGAGAATGGGTAAGATCGGATCTTGATACGATCATATCCGGCGCTGCCCTGGTCAATAAGCCATTTATAGTGCCTGATCATATCAATTTCACCATAAATGCTGAAGCCGTTAAGTTTCATTTTGATAACCTGGACTTGCAAAATGTTACAGGTAAACTGGAGATCGCCGATCAAACAGTTCACTTCCATCAGGTCAAAGCCAATGGATTAGACGGAGACATCCTGGTGGAGGGTAGTTATTCAACCCTCGAAAGCAGGGAGAATCCGGAGATCGCATTAACCTATGATGTGAAGGGCCTGGATATTCAAAAGACATTTTTTGCTTTTAACAGCATCAGAAAAATAATGCCCGTTGCAAAGTTCATGGCAGGCAACATAGATGCACATATGAGTTTGAACGGGATATTACACAACGATATGACAACGGACCCCGCGAGTTTGCAGGGTGAGGGTAATGTGCACCTGCTGGCCGGATCCCTAAAGGATTTTAGTCCGATGGACAAACTTTCACACTCGCTCGATATCGCTGTATTAAAAGATATGCCCTTAAAGGATGTATCAGCGGATTTCTCTTTTAAAGGCGGAAAAGTCCTGGTATCTCAGTTCACAGCACATTCGAATGATATCGAGATGGCTATCGCCGGTACACATGGCTTCGATCAGTCGCTCGACTATAATATCAATCTGAAAATTCCACGCCAGCAGCTGGGGAAGAAGGGCACACTGTTTGTCAAAAACGTAGTGACGCAGGCCGCTGACAAAGGAATCCCGGTTAATTTAAATGATGCAGTGAGCATGAACGTAAAAATGGGAGGTATGATCAATGCCCCGGATGTGAAGGAAGATATGGATGCTGTAGTCGACAACGCCGCGGCCGATCTGAAAAAGGAAGTCAATGCATTTGTTAACGCTAAACTGGACAGCGCCAAACGGCAATTGCATAATCCTTCTTCCGCTTCCAAAAAGAAATTAATGGTGCAGACCAGCTATAAATCCAAATCGGCAACAAAAGTAAAAAAGAGCACTGCACATAAAAGTAAAACCCATACAAATACGAAAAAGAAACATAAGAAAGCAACCCGGAACTATGCGAAGGCCTGATCAGTTCGGCGGGATATTTTTTGTAACATTTTTGAACCGGTAATGGTTCAGCGTTTTGATCACCTCGTCAAAGGTTCCTGTTTTGGGCTTCCCGGTAACGACGACATAAGAATTTTTCAGGCTTTTGAGATTGGTCTGCACATAAGTGTTGAAGTCTGAAATGGTTTCGACTTCAACAGGTTTGTCATTGAAATAGGCATTGATGGTTTCTCCGGCAGAGATGATGAAATAGATATGAACAGCATTGTCTCTAGCAGGCTTTAGGGTATCCCTGGACTGCGCGATGCAATTGTATATTCCGCCCATATACATCGCGGTAGTCATGATCCAAAATTGCAAAAGACGTTTATAGGTACTGGCAACCATCTTCGGGATTGATATTAGACAATAAAATTACCCACAAAATATTTAATTTAGGGATAAGGGTTTTTGCTTATAAAATAATCCCATATAAAAGACGTTGAGGCCCAAATTCAGCCGCAATGTGTATATTGGTGAGACTAACCCTTACAATCGAATGGAAATATTCCTGTTGCTTGCCGCAATGATCATCCTGATACTGTTATTCAGGAATACATCAGGTCTTAAAGATAAGCTGACCAAACTCGAAAACGAACTCTTTGAAGTCAAAAACCTGATCAACAGGAAATTCCAGCAGGAGATACAGAAACCTGGTGATAGTTCAGCTCCATCTGCAACAGCTGAGGCTGAAAAGCCCAGGGAACAGCCAGGACAGGATATTAAAGATGCGGAAAGGCCGCCGAACGAAACAACTATTCCTAAATGGGCACCTAAAATTCCTGTAAAAGAGACAGTAATATTTTCAACAACCAGCGAGCCGGTTACATTTCCAACAGGCGGTTCACCAAAGACCGTGG
>JBGPBW010000162.1:0-11127 GCA_041481385.1 Puia sp. | reverse complement strand
GTGACTATTTCCTGCTGGTGCAGCACCTGCAGGGTTATGATATTTACAGAAACAAAAATCTGTTGAAATCAGTTGATAGTACCATCCTGAATTATCAATTTGGAACTGATGGAAAAATCAATTCGCTTTCGGCTATAACCGGAGCCAATGAAAATTTTATCAACTACGAATACCAATGTGATTAATGGATTCTGCCAGGGATATAACGGGTATCGGAACCCACCATTAATTGTGAATAAAGAGCTTATATCCAGTTCCCCATAATTTCATCTGCTGAATTATGCTGCAAAGGCTTTTTCCATCTGGAGTTAATTGGTAGGACGTTTGTAATGGATTGTTACTGTTTTTTTCTTTTATGACAATGCCATCCTCTTCTAATTCGTTTAACTGTAGAGCTAAAAGTTTGGCACTTATAGATATTCCATTTTTTAATAGTCCAAAGCGGGTTAATCCTTCATTGATCTTTAGTACAACGCTCGCCTTGCATTTACCTTTTAATACATTAATAGTTGTGTCAATGGGGCATTCATCAACTACCGATAACTTTTTCATATAAATTATTTGGTGTTCAAAATACAGTAGTGTAAACTACTACACTATTGTTAAACAGATATGCAGGTTGATTAATTTCGCGTCTTAATTATTCTTATGCGGGTCAACAGATTAATTCTTTTCCTTTTGATATTTAATTCTCATACATTTTCCCTTTTCGCAAAATCAAATCCGGATGTTTTTATTTTCTCAAAAATAACCAATCATGTTTATATTGCCCATCCCGGACTTGTTAAAAGAATTAACAGCACCTCGACAATTATAGTAGGCAGGAACTTTCTTACAGTAGTAGAGTCACAGACGGACGTATATATGGCCACTGCACTGATCAGGGGAATACGTCAAAGAATATCAAAACTTCCCATTAAATATTTAATTTTCAGCCATTTTCATTTAGACCACATTTTAGGTGCTGAAGCTTTTTTACGGGAAAACCCAGCCCTCGTCATTATAGCCCATCAAAATACCGCAGAACATATTGCCTTGCATGGAATAGATGAACAGACATCATGGGTAAACACCATAAAGCAAAAATCAATTGAAGCTAAACAATTTGCTGTTTCTGCAAAGACTGAGCAGAAAAGGAAATATTTCACTATAGCATCCAATGAATTTGCCGCCTATTATAGAGATGTTCAATCTTCTGCAATTGTACCGCCTAATCTGACATTCAGAGATTCCTTAAACCTGTATGATGAGAACCTTCAGTTACAATTGGCATTTCTTGGAGCCGGGCATACGGCGGGTGATATAGTCGTTTTTGTACCTCAGGATAAAGTTCTGATTACCGGCGATCTTGTACACGACTATGAGCCTCTGTTCTGGGATGCCGATCCGGATTCCTGGGTAAATGTTTTGGAGAAAATGAAACAGATTGGCTTTGATTATTTTGTTGGTGGTCATGGAGATATTCACGAGGGGAAAGAAATTATCTACGCCTGGCAGCGTTATATTCAGGAATTGATAACAAAAACTAAAGGAGCCATTGCGGAAGGATTAACACTGGAAACGTTTCAAAAGGAAATGACAATCGAGACATTTTCTTCCCTTCAAAATGGGTACGGGGAGAGAATTCAGAAATTTCGTACCGGGTATATGGAATATTTAACGGGCCCCCTGATAGATGCCATAAGGGGTGAAATTGCTTTTTTGTGGAAATTCTATGACAAGGGTAATTAATGGTTTACCGTTCGGAAAATGATCTGTACCACTGGTGGGTGGCAGAATACCAATGGATGAATTCCCCCACATGCATTGTTATATATGATTAATTTGGATTCGTTATTGATCCTTTTCAAATTGCGGACTGGGTAGGCGGTATCTAATGTTCATTTTGGCCTTTGATCATGGATTGACGCTTCCTTTCTTATCAAAACTTTCCCACGAACCGGGATTTTACCTGGCCCAATACGGTTCATTTTACAAAAAGGATGACTGATTTTTGTGCTCCCCTTCGTCCCTCTGATGGGTATTTCAACTTCATTCCGTTAACTCACTGAAATTTGTTCTAACATCTTTAATACAGGATAACTTTGGATATAGTTCAAATCATTGAAGGATGCAAAAGGAAGGAGACGCGATGCCAGAAAATTCTCTATGAGCGATTCTTCGGGTGTGCATTAAAAATTGCCTTTCGATATGTGTACCAGTATGATTCGGCGGTAAATGTTACAAATGACGGTTTCGTGAAATTGTTTCGCCATATTGAAAAGTTCAACTATAAGGAAGATGATTTTCCGGAGCAGCAGTTGATGTCTTGGATAAAACGGATCATCGTCAAAACATCCATCGATGAGTTGCGTAGAAATAAAATGACCCCGGAAATTGTTGATATCCCGGAAAATGTTTGGGAAGAAGTAAGCGAAAACCAAGATGCTGACCAATCCATTTTATACAAAAAATTGATCACCCATGTAAAAAACCTCCCTCCTATACACCGGATTGTTTTCAACATGTTTGTAATTGATGGTTTTACACATTTTAATATTGCAAATACCCTGGACATTTCGGTAGCTGCTTCCGAGTTAAATTTATCATGCGCAAGGGGTATTATACAAAAGATCATTAATGGCCATCAACCTGGTGAAACAAGGCTTTCTGGGTAAAGACCATTTATAAGTGATGGGTTAAAAACAATATGGCTAAGCCGGTTTTTTGTTGAATGCCCATCCTTTGTCCTCCCGGAGGATCTTGATTAGATTTTTTGTGAAGATTACCGATTGATCGGGTGACAAATGCCCCCATTCCGGACATTCAAAATGCGTGATTGCCGGGTAGTCAGCAAAATTAATTCCGGGACAGCCGGTAAAAGCTATTAAACGATCCCAGCAGACTTTCCTTGGAAATAATTTTTTTATTCCTTCCAGCATAGGACCGCTAAATGGGACCCGGACAAATAATACTTCACCACCCCGGGCCCTGATTTTGTCTGCATCTGCCTTTGCAGATACAAAAATGGCCTGGAGGGAATCTTCGATAAGCGGGGGTGGTATCCCGGGACCATCTCCCCGAACCCATATTCTTTTCACCTGATTTTGAAGGCTGGTATCGGTTACAAAATTGGGAGTCATATAGGATTGCCTGTCAAAACTCACGGGGGTAAATTCAACAGGGAATACGGGCTGTGGCCAAACATCCTTTCTTTTGGGAAGTTTCCATTTACTCAGCAGTGCATTTATTGAAAAATTATCCTGATTAAGAAAAATAAGTTCGGATTCCAGCGCGTGATTGATTTGGAAACTGGCTCTCTGAGTGGGTGTGATCGTATGGTAATACGTTATGTTTGCTCTGATCTTATCTCCGTCACCTGGGTCCCTGATAAAAAAATTTCCTTCATTAATGTCAACAATCAGTCTCCCTTTAAAACTATTATCATTGGCAAGGTCATCAAAAGAGTCCCAGTCGCTCTGGCCGATCAGGGCCAGTTGTACAGCGTGGTTCCCTGTTTCAGCTTCCCAGGTCGGAATATCGAGAGCAAATTTAATCCTCGATGTTCCGATAAATACAGTAGTCTGGTTCCGCGGTTCATACACCATAGCCCTTTTATTCGCCCATAATGCGCTGTTATCATCATAAGAAATCTTCAAATCAGGATAACGATGACGCAGATAGAATTCCCAGGATACAAGGGCTAATACGCTAAGAATTACTGCGAGTAGACCAGCCCGGACCATGTTGGATGACTGCATAAAATATTTAAGGGGTTAAAATGTTGAAATAAATTCTTTCCTGAGGGAGGGGATTGGAAAGGCCTGGTGTCAATCTCTTGTTATTTCCACTGATGTGCTAACAGGCATTCAGAAAATATAGACCAAATAAAAGGCACTAACAAATCTGATTTTGCGGATGCGGGAGTGGAGGTCAGTACCTTTTGGGGCATAAATCCTCAATACCCTGATTGGTCTCATACTTCATCACACGGCCAGATTGTCGTACCGGAGCGCCATATTCCCCCCGAAAAATGTGAGCATGTATTTTTTCATATGGTTTTTGCATTATTGTCTAACAAAAATAACAAAAAGGAGAACCGATTTAAATGAACATCTCTGGGAAATTGGTCATAATCCGATCTGGAAAATTGAGGAGAAATCAGAATGACATCACAGGATCGTGTTACAAGACCGGCAAAGGAGATTTTTCCCTGATAAATTTATAAAGGAGGTCCACATCTTCCTTCCTGCACAATTGAGTGCCGGAATTCATCGTTGCTGCTGTACCACACGCAACACCATACCTCACTACATCGATCAGGGGTTTTTTTGCTTCCAGACTCATCACCATTCCGGCAACCATGCTGTCTCCGGCACCGACTGTGGATTTTCTTTTCACTGTCGGCGGAACAATCTGGAGAGCAAGGTCTTTAGTAACCAGCATGGCACCTGTAGGACCCATCGAGACTACAATCACTTCACATTTTCCGGTATTGATGATTTCCATGGCCACATCATCTACCGATTCAATGTGTAATGCTTCTTTTCCTGTCAGGGAACACAGTTCACCGAGATTTGGTTTAATCAAATAAACCCCTTCCTGTATGGCCTGCTTCAATGCTTCCCCCGAAGTATCCACGATCAGGCGGGCTTTTTTCTTTCTAGCGATCCAAGCAATCCGGGCATAAATATCCGTGGGCACGCCCGGTGGCAGGCTTCCACTGGCAACGATATATTCTGTGCCCGTCTGTATTTCAATATTGTGCAGAAGATCTTTCCACTCCTGTTCCCGGATGTACGGACCCGGCATACCAAACCGGTATTGCTGATTGGATGCTGTCTCCAGGACGATCAGGTTTTCCCTTGTATAAGCATGCGTTTCCGTAACAAGTGTTTCCACATTTTCATCTCGTAGAAGTTGGTTGAAAAAATGACCCGTATGACCTCCCGCCAGGTAGAGGGCGAGCGCATTTCCACCGAGTTTTTTGATTGCGCGCGACACATTGACGCCTCCACCACCCGGCTCAAATATGGGCTCAGCGCACCGGAGTTTTTTTTCGGGAATCAATACCGGGATTGAAGTCAGTTTATCAATCGCCGGGTTCAGTGTTACTGTAATAATGGCTGACATTGGGGATCTGTTGTGTCTGAATAAAAATAAGGAATTCAGGACGCTATGGGGCTGACTGCAATCAGTGATCACCATGATTTGCATCACAAAATACTTTTTTGGTATATTCGAATCCTATGTATTATATAGTTTTCGGTTTTTTTTACATGCTTTCCCTCCTGCCGATGCGTTTATTATATGTTATTTCAGATGGCGTATACGGCGTTGTTTATCATATTCTTGGTTACCGGAAAAAAGTAGTGATGGGAAATCTCGAAATAGCTTTCCCTGAAAAATCAAATGCAGAACGGGTTATAATAGCCAAAGCCTTTTATCATAACCTTCTCGATTCATTTATAGAAACCATTAAATTAGTAAGTGCTTCCCCGTCTTTTCTTGAAAAAAGGGTTACTGCTAACTGGGAAGTGCTTGACCCTTTATTTAAAGCTGGTAAAAGTTGCCAGATTCATCTTGGACATACATTTAACTGGGAATGGGGCCATCATGTGCTGGGCAGCCACACAAAATACCAGGTGCTTGTAGTATATATGCCGATAAGTAACGCGGTGATAGAAAAATTGATGTATCATTTGCGCGTCCGGCATGGAAATAAATTTATTGCTGCAAGCGCTATGAGTAAATCTATGGAAGCATTTAAAGAGACCCAGTATCTTCTGGGTCTTGTTGCTGACCAGAGTCCGGGCAATCTCAATAATGCTTACTGGATGAATTTTTTTGGCAGACCCACAGGTTTTGTGTCAGGTCCGGAAAAGGGAGCAAGAGTGGGTAACCTGCCTGTACTGTTTACCTCTATTGTAAAACCTAAACGTGGTTATTACAAAGGCATTTTAGAAGTTGCCTGTGAAGATCCTGGTTCATTGAAGGAAGGAGAACTGACTTTGCGATATGCCCGTTACATGGAAAAGGTGATACGCCTGAATCCTGAAATGTGGTTATGGAGCCATCGGAGATGGAAACACAGTTGGAATCCCGCATATTCGAATAATTGGATTGGAGAGCACTTACCCGGTGATGAAGATTGAGGAATTTAATTTAATAACTGCGAAATCAAAAAGAAGCCGTGTCTTTCCATAAGGAACTGACACGGCTACTCATTTTATACAAAGGCTGTGTCCAGCTTTTTTCCAAAATTTGCGAGTTTCTCTGCCAGTTTTTTTCTGTGAACCATTAACTTGTTTTTAGTATCAGTAGCAGCCCCTTTTATTTTGTCGTCAAATGTTTTTATTCTGTCTTCTATTTGTTTTTTTCTTATTGCCGTTCTTACTTTTAATTTGACAAGTTTCAGGTCATGTTCCAATTTGATTTTTTCAATCCGGAGTTTGATATTCGCTTTATCTGCTTCCAGGGCTGCCTTCAGGGATTTTTCTTCAGCATCAAGTTCTTTATTGAATTCATCTTCCTGGGCCTGGTCATATCGATCATATTGATCAGCGATATCGGTGCGCAGGACATATCCTTCAGAAGATTTCATGTAACTGTCTACAATGGATTCCGTATCTTCTTCAACATCCAGGACAATGGCAAACCTTCCGATACCCAGATTTTTAGTAACCTGATCCAAAACATCTGAAGAGAAATCCAGCCTGTCCGCTTCGTCCGCAACTCCAAGGGTTGCTCCTGTCAGCATGCCCATTGCCATGCCCAACGGTCCACCTAAGGCGCCGATTACTGCACCTCCAAAAGCGCCTGCTGCAGGAAGGGCCTCGGTATCGGGGCCTTCATGTTCTATGATTTCAAATTGATTGAAACCCTTTTTTTGTATCAGCGCCTGATTGTAAATAATAATATCACCCAGTTGATCCAGATCCTTCAACCGGCTTAATCCTTCATTAGCTTTTGACCTATCACCGAAAGTGATAATGAGTAAATTTTCCATGGTTATTAATTTACGTTTTTGAAAACATATATAGCTCATGGTCATTCATGATCTGCATTCAATCATTGAGCATTTATTCTGATTGAAATCCTAAGAGCGGTGGCTCCATCTGAAGATTTTGATGGAGGGGATCGGGTGCTTTTTGAGGAATGTGAGTTTAAACCCGATGATTTATTTTTATTGAGGGTAGAAAGCATGGCAGCAAAAACCAAAATTAGACATAATTGCGGCTCAACTGTTGATTTCGCAGGTTCGAATAAGTTCTGTCCTAATGGACTGTCACCGAGATTTTGATCTCACTGTGGTGTAAATGTTCAGCTTAAAGAGAATAACTAAAGTAATAATTTATGAGGGTGATTCGAAAATGTCGGAATTTTACAAGTTTTATAAAACGATTCTTGGACAACTTATCCCAGTCCATCCGAATCGATAACTGACGCCGAGTGACAATCCATAGTAATGATCATTTTTATCCGGGTTAGCCGAATAGCTGAAACCGTCAATATAGTCTGATGAAGTGATCCGGTAAGTTGCTTCTGCATTGATAAAGATTCGATCGGAGACCATATATCTTAAACCGATGCCAACGGGAATGATTGGAAGAAAGGTTGGCGTTTTATGCAGCGTATCCATTCCAAGTCCCAGGCTGGCTGTTGACTGGGAATTAAAATAAGTTGTATCAAAGCGGCTCCAGTTCCTGTTGACATGTAAGATGGCAAAACCAGCGCCCGCGAAAAGATAAGGTGAAAACCTGCGCATGCCTTCGCTATAGGTTTTCCCATTGATATCCCAGACCAATTCCGCCGAAACTTCGGTAACTGGAGAATTGAACGAAAGATTCCTGTGTCTTCTATAGGCTGGGGCGGCATAAGTTGACTCATCAGCACCCAGCGAGCCCTGGAGCAGGTTGGCCCTGATAGAAAAATAGGGGTCCAGCGATTTGCTGACCCATAATTCTACCGATGGTTTCAAAGAATTTGTATAGCCAAAAGAACTTTCTGATAAGTCGCCCTGGTAAATAAGGGTGCCCACATTGATTCCAATCTCCCATTTGGAAGGCGTAAACTGAGCCAGCGTTTTTTGAGATGCCAGCATGAAAACGAAACTTATGGACATCTTCGCTCTGAGAATAGAATTCATAACATACGAATTGAAGGTTGCAATCATTCGGTTATGTAGAGTTCTATTGTACGGGCGGTTTATTTAAAAGTAAATCTCAAATTTATTATGGGGCCTTGCGTTTACAAATTTGCTTAAAAATGATGTGAATGAAATGCCAAATAAAACACGCTACAATCCAGATTTCCATTTACTATGGTAGGATTGTTGCATATATATTCGTAATTCTACTAAACTAACGGATTAAATAAACAAATTATGGACCAATTACAAAAGCTCGAATTAATGGATAAGATTCAGCGCGAACTGAAAGACCTCGAACAGAGTCAGACGGCTGTCCTGAAAAAGGTATCGCAGATTGCTGCACACAATATTACCCTGAGTGCGGAACTCCTGGATCAGAAACTTCCGGACATCCAGGAGTCAATAGACGCCAATGTATTGGCCATTTCCGAAATTTCAGAGGCTTTTGAAGCTTACAGGAACAAATTTTTCAACGATAATAAAATGGGCGCACAACTGGATCCAACTGCCTGAGGTTTATTTTATTTTATAGCCATTCACCTTAAGTCCCGGATAAAACTTCACTATTTTAGCATTGACCCACAGACCGCGATTATTCCTACATAAGCTATTATAAATGAATGAGTTGGAGAACAGATTCTGGCATTATAGTTGTCTTTATATATCGAACATATAAAATGATATTCTATGACAAAATCCGAATCTATGAAGAATTCATCTTCACTGCACGGTGGCGAAACAGCCATCATCTATTTAATTGCTTTAGCACTTTTGACAGGCGTGATGGTCCTTGCATTTGTGACCTGGCAGGGATAACAGGCCTTATTTGACTGACAATATAAAATCACATGACTGCCCGCCGAGGGGGGCGGTTCCGATAATTTCAGGTGTCAACGTAAAACTACCTACGTTAATGGGTGTGCCATGTCCTGTAAGTGTTACGAAATTCGTACCGAGCCTGGTAAATCTGCCCGAATAACTGAAAACTACACCATCTACTGGTTGGGTAGAAATGGAAAAAACGCCGGCAACCGAACAATAAACGGTGAGTGTAAAAGTGTTGGAGGCGTTGAGGGGAGTCCCTGCTGTGTAAGCGCCGGCAAGCTGACCGACACAATGATCAACACCCGATGCGATCGAATAAGTCGCCGAATCTCCGGTATTCGCAACCGTTAGCGGAAATGTGCAGGATGAACCATTTCCCACCAGGTTAAACTGAAGATTTTGTGGAAGAACCGGTGTTCCTGAACCAGTCAAGGTCACGGTCTGACTTCCCGTCTGGTTAAAATGACCGGCGGCATAAAAACTGATTCCGTCCAGCGTGTCTGTTTGGATTATATAATCTCCGGCGCTGAACACGTTTACATTTACCACAACAGTATTGGAATCCGTCAGTATTTTATTTTTCTGATATACGCCTGCAACCTGCACATTACTGCATGCATTCGGTGCGCCTGCGATTGTGTAACCGGTTTGCGCGTCCTGTTCTCCGGTCACCGAAACACTGAAGGCGCAACTGGTAGCGAGTTCCGGAATGAAAATAAAATCACCGGTAGAATCGGGTTTGCCAGCAGCGGTAAGGGTAAGGATTTGAATTCCTGTATCTGAAAAAGAACCGGTCCCTGAAAAAAGAAAGCCATTCCGGCTATTGGTTTGCAGGCTAAACCTTCCGGCTGTTGTTACGTAGGCCTGCAACTGTACGGTGTTGGAAGCGCCGAGCGCTGAACCTTTGATATAGTCTCCCGATATAACCGGGTTTAAGCAGGACCCGTTGGAGTTCAACAAGCTGAACTCCGCAGTACCCCCTTCATAACTATATTCTTTTTTGCAATTCGTAAGCAGAAACGCAATAAGCAGTACTCCCGCTGCTGCTTCTACAAGCTTCAACCTGTTTATCGAGAAGTGCATGTATTTAAATACGTAGTGAAGTTAATAAAGTTGCAGGTGATCATTGCAGAAAGTCATGATGTCAAAGCAGCCATCCTACTGGTCCTGGAGGAATTTGTATATTACTGTGTTAAATAAGGTTTTAACGAGCCATCACTTTAGAAGACTTAACCGTGGGTTTTACTGTTCTAAAACGATCCACCTCCATGATGTAATTATATATTAATGCGCCTGACCAGAATATTATTTACAAAGGTGACTGGCTTTTTACAATGCGCAGGTATATATTTAATATTCAGCGGATGCAACCAGAATACGGAAATAAATATCACTGTAACTCCGAAACATTTCAAAATTGAAATACCCTATGAAACGGACAGGGCGGGTATCATACTGAATACATTTTGGGGCGCAGACAGGATAAGTCATAAGCTGTACCTGGATAACAATTCACCAACCTGGGCAAACGATCGTGTTATTCAGAATAATAAATCTGTTTCGAAGTCAAAAAATACTTCATACAGATCTACTGTTGCAGATGGATCATTTATTAAAGGTGATGTGTATATCTGTGACAGTATTTCATTGGGTCAGGTGACATTTAATCATTTCGGTTTTTATAAAATTTCCGGTAAATCGTATGCCGGGAAAACTGAACTGGGCGAAGGCGTTATAGGTGATAACTTGTTATCAAAGGGAATATGGAAGATTGATTTTAAAAATAAGAAGATAACATGTGCTTCCAGCATGGATTCAATCGGGGAATTACAAAATGCGCAATTATTGCCCTGCACATTCAACGATAATACAATCGAAGTCAAACTGGAGTTTCCACATAAAAAAGCTAAAACCTTTCAACTGGATTTGGGTTTCAATGGTATGTTGATTATACCGTTGGAAGAATTTGTGTCGTTTGAGGTCGGGAAAAGAATATATGCAGATTCTTTTCGCTTTTCTACGCCCTCTGGTTTTGAACTTGTAGAAAACCGGAATACCTGGGATACTGTAAAGATCGGTCAGAAACTCTATTTCCCAAGTATTGAAGCTAATAAATCGGTTAAGGAAAAATTAATTGGCCTGCGTTTCTTTGAGCAATTTGAATTTTTGAT
>JBGPBW010000161.1:0-11326 GCA_041481385.1 Puia sp. | reverse complement strand
TAATGAGATTCCCTTTGTTGTATTTGCTGTGCCTTTACTCTTTAAAGCATTAATAGGATTGAAGCGGGATAAAACGACAGAAGGATAGAAACCGGCGAGTGCGGTTACAACAATTGTTACAGCTAAAAGAAATAAAATAATTGCAGGGTTGTTCAGTATGTTGAATGAAAGCGAAAGTTCTAAAAGTTGATTTACATAAGGCAATGTTAGAATTGTAATAATTGCTGCAAGCATTACAGCAGCTGTAACGATCAAAGATGTTTCAATAATGAATTGGAGTTGCAATTGAGATTTATTACTGCCCAAAACTTTTCTTACGCCAACCTCCTTTGCACGATTAACAGCTTGTGCAGTAGAGAGGTTGATAAAGTTTACGCAGGCGATTAAAAGAATGAATGTTGCAATCAGCCACAATACATTGAGCAGTTCATGACTGATTGTTTTGTTACTGTAGTTGCCTGTTTGTGTATCATAATGCACCGCAGGTAAAGGTTGTATAATATGGCTGTCCTTATTGTCGGGAGATTCTACCTTTCGTGAGTACGCTCGTAATTGTTGATTAAATTTGTCAACAGAAATATCCGGCGGCAGCAAAATATAGCAACCAAAACCAGCGTTCGTTCTGTCTTCCCAATCCGTGGATTTTGCCATAATACTTCCGGTAGCACCTGTTCCAAAAGCTACAACAAGTTTTAGCTGAAAGTCTGTATTTGCAGGTATAGTAGCGAGAATACCTGACACTTTCAATATATCAGTGCCGTGTTCGAATATATAGCCGCCTACATCCAGTTTAATGGTTTTGCCTATTGCTGTTTTCCAGTCACCGAAATATTTTTCTGCAATCTCTTTCGTAAGCAATACATTGTTGGGTTCTTTTAATGAGGCATACGAACCTGCGAGCAGGGGGAAATCGAACATTTTAAAGAATGGAGGCCCTGCAAAAAATACACCTTTGTTTTCTTTAAATTGCTTTAACGTTG
Source organism: Puia sp. (assembly GCA_041481385.1). Classification (GTDB taxonomy): domain Bacteria; phylum Bacteroidota; class Bacteroidia; order Chitinophagales; family Chitinophagaceae; genus Puia. The sequence goes on along the minus strand of JBGPBW010000161.1, from coordinate 10,346 downwards.
TTCCGTTATCGTCAGGTATCAACAACTGATCATCGTGGCTTGCAAAAATCGGGGCTACCTGTTCTATTTGGGGAAAAGCCGATTTCAATCCTGTGGGCATCGGAAAAGGGACCTCTTTTCCATAATCAATATTTGCTGCATCCGCGTGATGATATTCGGTTAACACACGATAGAGGCGATCTTTATTTGAGTGAAAATTATCGAAGCTTGTTTGATATTGTATAATAATAAAGATCATCATACAAACAGCAATACCAACAGCCAATCCAGCGATGTTGATCATAGTGTAATTCCTGTTACGGATAAAACTTCTGAACGCAGTTTTGAAATAGTTTTTAAGCATGCTTATCTCTTTAATTTAATTGAAAAACTATGCTTTTTTAAAAAGGAAGCAACCAAAAGTTGTTTCTCTGACTAACTGTGTTATAATTGGCAAAGAAAATAATGATCGCGGCAAATAAGTATTTGTGCCTCATGGTTTACTAATTATGATGAAGCAAAGCAATCGTTTTATTTTTACATACTAAAATGCAATAGACCAGGCGCGACAAATTGTATACGGAGTCTTGATTTTATCCTATAAACTGTCCCCTTTCAGTCGACAGGCAGCCCGAACTTGTTTTTAAAGACTCTGGTCGGCTGTTCGTCGGTGAAAAGATGCTGCCGGGCGGTTGTAATTTGCAGCCCCCGACCCGTTGCGTAATATTGTAGCTGTTTATTACATTAAAGTGAGCTAAACGGACAAAAATTGATTTGGACAATTGCAAGCACAAAGTTCAAAAAGCAAGTTAACCGGTGTAATGATACACGTATTGGTGTGGGCGGTTTTCGGCCTTGCTATTTTTTACTATCAGCCCTTAATCTCGGATATCGATATCCCTTATCAATTCTGGATTAAACAAACCGTTACGCTAAGCTTGCTGATAATAACCTTCTATTTAAACTCATCTGTACTTGTTCCGAAGCTGTTGTTGAAGAAACATCCGGCATACTATTTTGTCATAATTATTGGAATTGTTGTAGCAATAGTATTCATTCACAGATCCTTAGATAAAGTGCTTCGCCCCAATCAATTATTTTCTCTTCAAAAGCGCAGCCCGGGAGGAGCTGCAGAGCTACTGAGGCAACGCAGCCCGCCAATATTGGACCCCGGTAAGCGCCGCATAACGGTAGATATGCTTACCATCACCATCAGCGCGTTGGTGGTGGGCATCAGCACCATCATTACTGCCATACAAAAATGGCAGAAGGATATCCAGGAGCGCAAAGAGTTGGAAAAAGATAAGATAACCTCAGAGCTTTCATTCCTCAAAGCCCAGATTAATCCGCATTTCTTTTTTAACACCCTAAATAATATCTATGCGCTAACCGCGGTAGATCCCAAAGTCGCAGGTGAAGCCATACACCAGCTATCCGGAATGATGCGCTATCTGCTCTACGATACCCAACAGGGCGATAACATGCTGAGTCAGGAGATTGCTTTCGTGAAAAATTATATCAGCCTGATGAAGTTACGCCTGACCGACGTGGTGAAAATGAATATCGATATACCCGCTAACCTGCAGGATATGCCGCTGGCGCCGATGATATTCCTGCCCTTTGTAGAAAATGCCTTTAAACATGGAGTAAGCGCGACGCAGCAGAGCTATATAAATATTATCATTTTCCAAAAAGATAAAGTGCTGGAACTGACGGTAATTAATTCTATAATGAAGGATAATAGTGTTAGCTTAGATACCAATAGCGGCATAGGCCTGGTGAATACGCGCCGCCGGCTCGATCTGCTTTATCCGGGCAAGTACAAATTGGATATCAGCGAGCCGAATGCCGCCACCGAGTATACTGTTCACTTAGTTCTCGACCTGTCATGATCCTCAATTGTATTGCTGTTGATGACGAGCCCCTTGCGCTCGGTCTTATCTGCAAGTTTATCGAACAACCCCCATTTTTTAACCTTGTTGGCCGGTATTCGAATGCTGTAGAGGCACTTAAGGCGATACATTCGCAGAAAATCGACCTGATATATCTTGATATCCAGATGCCCGACCTGAACGGGATTGAACTGGCACGGGTTATTGGAAAAGGTCCGGAAACACCGCGTATCATTTTAACCACAGCATTCGCGCAGTTTGGTCTCGAAGGTTATAAAGTAGATGCGCTGGATTACCTGCTAAAACCCTTTAACTACGAGGAATTTTTACGAACAGCCACCAAGGCCCACTCCTATTATGAGCTCATTAACCGCCCCGCACCTGCTACAGTTGTGGTTGAATCGGAGCATGCGGATGACAAGTATTTATTTCTGAAGGTGGAATACCAGTTGGTGCGGATCGTGCTGGATGATATTTTGTATATCGAAGGATTGAAAGATTACGTCAAAGTACACCTGAAGAACGTCGAAAAGGGTGTATTATCTCTCACCAGCCTGAAGGCCCTGGAAGAAAAACTTTCTCCTCGGAGGTTTATGCGGGTACATCGTTCATTTATTGTGGCATTGGATAAGATCACCTCGATGACCAAAAACACCCTACAGATCGGTAAAGTGAATATTACTGTTGGAAATCAATATAAGGATGCCTTTAATCAGTTTGTAAGTAAGTGGATCTAAAGATTGCTAAAGCGTGAGTGGCCTCGCCAGGAATCGAACCTGGATCTGGAGCTTCGGAAACTCTTATACTATCCATTGTACGACGAGGCCTATTTGATCAGTCCGGGCACATTGCTGCTGAAAATTTTTATGGCAATGGCCAGCAATATTACGCCAAAAAATTTACGTATCGCGAGCATTCCGGCAGGGCCAAGAATCCGTTCTATTAAATTCAGCGATTTTAATACAATATATACGATCACCAGATTGATCAGGATCGCGATTAGCAGCATACTCTGGTTATAATTCGCTTTCAGGGAAATTATAGTGGTCAGCGTACCCGAACCGGCGATCAGTGGAAAAGCAATGGGGACCATCATAGTCGACTTGGATTCTTTGTCGGCCTTGAAAAATTCGATGCCCAGAATCATCTCCAGGCCCAGGATAAAGATTACGATCGACCCGGCAACTGCAAAAGAATGGGTTTCAAGACCCAATACGTGCAAAAATGGTTCACCAAGGTATAAAAACAGAATCATCAGACCACCGGATATCAGGGTGGCTTTTACTTCATGGATTCCTCCCATCTTCTTCTTCAGCGATAAAAGCAGGGGAATTGAACCGACAATATCGATAACGGCAAACAGGGTAAAAGTCACAGTCAGTAACTCATTAATTCCGCCTGTCATGATTTGTTTTTAATTAACTTTTCTTTTCCGGGGCCAAAGATATGGCTTTGCTTATTGTTGTATGAGCAGGGTCCTGATTGGATTGATGCCCGGGGAAACAGAAAAAGAAAATTTCTTATTCCCGGTTTTATCAAAACAATAAACCTGTCCGGATGACACATAGTCTTTTGCATCGCCAACATACAAATCACCGGTTGCCGGATCAATGTCCAGTCCGTAGGGATTTTGAATTATGGTACCGTCCAGGACAAAAGAAGGTCTGACAGCGGCCAAATCAGACACATTCAGTATGCCCACATTGGCAGCACCGAGGTAACCGCCGGTTGTGATCAGTGTATTGTTATAATAACGAATGGTTCCATATGCACTGTCTACAGTCTTAATAATGCTGTTGGTAGTCAAACTCAGCTTAACCAGACTGGGTGCTACCGAACCATAATTACCCGTACAAACTACGTAGAGATTACCGGAACTGTCTACAGTTATGCTTCCCGGATTAATGCCTACTGTAATCTTTTTTGTTTCTGTAAGCGTATTCAAATCTATAACCGAAACCGTGGAATCATAGGCGGCACTGAAACCACCGGTGTTACTAACATATACATTATTCCCGGAAACAGTCATCTGAGCCGGGTTGGATCCGACACCAATAAATTTTTGAATCGTCAGCGTGGCCGTATCAATTACGGCTACAGTTCCATCAGTAGACGATACGAATACCTTGCCTGCGCCAAAGACAATATTTTCAGGACCCCGGTTCACTCCGGCATTTTTAAAACTGATTGTATCCAAAAATGCAGCATTCAGGGTACTGGCCACGGCTACATATCCCGAATTATTAATCACAATATATGTCTTCCCTCCATAAATGATAAAGTCACTTCCTGTATCGCCCAGTCCAAAACCATTCACATTTCTGAAATAATCCGTAACCGGTGTTTGAGTGGTGAAATCGTAATAAGTAAGCGTTGTGTTGTTGCCACCGTAAAGTCCCTGGTTCAGTGTATATACTCCCTTCGTTGTTTTTGGAGTAACCGGCGTTGGACTATTATCTTTTTTGCATGAAAAGATGAAAATCATCGTTGCAAATGCCAGTAAGTACAGATTGTTTTTTTTCATTGTTAAAGATTTATAAGTTGTTAATGATTATGCTTAGTTTATAAGATCTCCCGGGCATCGGATAGTAGTGTACCACGTCATACCGTTCGTTGAATATATTATTGACTTCTCCTTTGATCGTCGCGCTGAAATCACGGAAGGGGACCTGCCGGGAGAGGAACAGGTCCTGGGTATTCCAGCCTGGCAACAGATTGGAAGGATCATTTTCTCCCAGCGTATATCGTTCACCTGAAAAAAGAATACTGTAACCTGCAGTCCATAATTTGTAATAAAAAGCTGCCAGTGCAGATCCGGAATGTTCTGGTGTATAGGGAATTTCATTTTTGTATTCCGCGCTGGAGGGATCAGTTACGTCCATTGCCTTCTGCCAGGTATATGCCATCCGAACCGACCATTTCAGGGCGGGTGAAAATCTTCCATTCGCCTGCGCATTCAGATCAATTCCCCAGATCTGAACTTTTCCAATATTTTCCATCGTCCAGATAAAAAGATTTTGAGAAGGCACAGCGATGATCTTGTCTTTAATATTATTGTAATATCCGTCCATACTGATATTGATCAGACCCAGGGCAGATTTGAAACTTTTTGAATATGTGATGCCTGCGTCGAACTGGTTTGCATTTTCGGGGAGCAATTTTGGATTGATATTGCTGTTATAGGTATAGTATAAATCGTTGAACGTGGGCATCCGGAAAACATCTTTATAAAAAAAACGGAAGAGGAAAGGGCTTTCCGGATTGGATTTATAACCGGCGGCAAAAGCGGGTGTGAATTTATTTTTTTCCGTTGCCGCGATACCTTTCTCGGTTTTGTCACTGATCAGTGTATATAAAATAGAAGCGTTGAGCTGCCAGTGTGATTTATTAAATTGTAATACGAAATTATCCCACAGGCTCGTTCGCGTTGGCGCGGCGAAGTTGTTAATATTGGCCGTAAGATGCGTTGAAGCCCAGTCAGCAGACAGCGAAAAGGAAAAGTAATTGCCCATATGGTGACTGACCGCTGCGCTACCATAAATTTCCTGCTGTTTATAACGGTCATCCAGGCCGCCGGCATTATTTAAGAAATTTGGGTCGGTATATTTTGTGTACAGGTAACTATATTTCGCTGATAACAACAGCGATGTAAATGGATTGAATTTTTTCTGGTAGCGGCTTTGAACAAATATATTGTTATCCTGTAAACGCTGTACTGCGATGTCATTGAAAAAAATTATACTTCCGGGCAGACCCCTTTCTGAACTATAACCCCATAATTTGGTTTGCAACACGGAACTGTCTGCAAAACGGTTTGCCAAATTCAGTTCTCCCTGAAAAGCTTCGATATCAGAATTGGATCTAATGGCTTTTTGTGAAAACATGCCATTGTCAATATAATACGGATAATTTCCTTTCGCCCAGGTTGCTTCAGCATTGGCACTCAACACCATGTTTTTGTTCAGTGGTGTATAGAACCCTGCATAGGGCTGCCATAAACCGAAAGAACCTGCATCAATCCCGGCAAGCCATTTTTTTTTGGTAAAGTTTGTAGTATTAAACGTATTACTGCTAAAGGAAAGAACGGAAGCTGATGCGTAGATTCTGGCAGGCAGGGGTATTTGCTGTGGATTTGGCTGGTCCAGTTCAAGACTCTGTACAAAGGTCGAAGAAAATTTGCTGAGATCGACCTGCCCGGTTTGTGCATCGGCGATGCTAATCCCATCATACACAATTCCTGTATTTAAACCACCCAGGCTTCTAACGGAAATTGTTTTTAATCCGCCGATGCCACCGTAATCCTTAATTAAAACCCCGGAAAAATATTTGGCGGCGCCTGCGATGGTTTCTGCATTGATTTGCTGAAGCGCTTCGTGGTTCAATGACTGAACGGGAACGATCGCAGTATATGGATTTTGTTTTTTTTCTCCGGTAACAATAACTTCCCTGAGCGCTTTTGCGCTGTCCGATTTGTTTTGCGCGAACAAAACCATCCCGGGCTGCACAACAATAGCCAGTAATAAAATAAAATGTCTGGTAGGCATCTTTTAAAACTTGATGGATCAAAATCATCAAAGCAAAAGAGTGCGGCCAGAGGGATATAAACAGGAAAGCCATATTTACTCCGCCTGCCTTTCACCCGAAAGCGTTGCGATTCATCATGTGCATCTGGCAGGTCTTCTGGCTTGTTCCTGTTTACTGCCTTCCCATCCCGCCTTCGCGGGACAGTGGCTGCAGTGTAAACATTTTCCGCTCATTGCGGATGAAACTCACAGCTACGGGGATAGCGCCGGTATCACACCGGACTTCCCTTTTAACCCCCACCGCGTTTAGCGGAATCGGGGACCAGATATTGCAAATGTAATGGAGTGTTGGAAAATGCGGGGAATTTTATTTTTTTATTTCTTTGTTGAAATTGATACTCAGGCCAATAAAATAGTTGGCCGTCGCCGCAGCATTATAATATCTTCCGCCCGCTGCATTGATATCATTACCCAGACTGTATTTCGCATTGAAAGCATTATTCACGCCGGTAAAAACCGTGAGGTTCATATTTTTTACAGGAGTTGAATAACCCATTCTTCCCCCGACCAGCTGATAGGCCGCGGCCCAAGATGAATTTGCATCATTCAGGGGTATTTTATCGCTGTAATAATAAGTTAGGTGTAGAAAAATACCCGGCCGGCTGTTGATGTCAATGCCTCCTGTAAATGTATTGTTTGCTACTCCGGGCAGGTGTTTGCCGTCGTAGTTTGTACTGTTCTTGGAAAAATCGCCATAGGTGAAGTTATCCAGGGTATACGAAGCCCAAAACCTTGTGCTGTTGATGAATCCCATCGCGGAAGGGAGGAGTTGGTAGGAGACCTGCGACTCAATTCCTTTTTGTGTTGTGGAACCGGCGTTGGTATAGTAATCGGCATTGCTCGAATCTTTGCGAACTACAATTGCTTGTTGTAGTTCAAAATAAAATCCAATCACCTCAATGTATAGTCGCTGGTTGAAAAAACTGTTTTTCAAACCGGCTTCATAACTGATACCATTTTCGGGCTGCAGGTCAGTATTAATACTTCCTGTTGAAGGCAGAACTTCCGCCACGGCCGGAAGAGAGAAGCCCTTTGACACACTGGCATATAAAAGAATATCGGGTGTAATCTTTTTTGAAACGGCCAACCGCGGCGCAAATTCATTACTGAATGATTTATTCCTCGGTATAAAACCGGGTACGGAAATACGGTCTATACCGATGAAAGCGTCGTTGTAACTGAGACCGGCAGAAACCTGCCATCCCTTCCCAAAAAAAAGATCCGCCTGCGCAAAAAACGTGTAGGTCCATGTATTAATATTATCGTTCGTTTGCAAAGTATCAGGCGATCCGTTATTATTTCCGTAATCCTGTGTAGTAAAAAACCCCTTCTGTGCTTCTCCGCCAAAATTCAGGTGCAGGTAATCTGTTGTATAACTGAAAACCGTCCTTCCGCCGAAATGGGGTTCACTACGAAACTCATAGTTCCTGAAAGTCGGGTTTACATAATTGGTATAAGCGGCGTAGAAATTAGTCGTGTTTTGAAAAGTTTCACTGAATCGACAGGTATTGGTGATCCCGGCCATAAAAGTTTTCTGATAGATTGAAGCCTGGGCCTGATCTGCAGAAGGCGTTGCACCTACGGCCGGGCGGGCTTGTTTTGGATTAGCATTGTATTCTGAAAGTGTCAGGGCTCCCGGAGTCTGATAATAGAGATCGCCATAAAACGCATAAGTACTCAGGGTCTGATGACTGTTGTTTTTCAACATGGATTCCCAGGTTATAATATCCCTCCGCAGGTTGGTATGATCACGATATCCGTCAGACGTCTGATGTGAATAGTTGATGATATTCCCTCCGTTTTCATTTCCCAGCCGCACCTGAGCGTTGATGGAATTGCTGTTGAAAGAACCATAGCTATACTCTGCCGTAAACCCTGGTAACCAGCTGTCAGGTTTGGATTTGATCAGCAGGGCACCACCGGTTGCTGCACCATAGAGGCTTCCGGCTGGTCCTTTAATCAGTTCGAGTGAATACATATCGAATGGCGCCAGCTGGGTTAAGTAAGTATTACCTCCCGGATCAGTAAAGGGAATACCATCCAGGTAAACTTTTACATTTCGCACACCAAAAGGTGAACGCAATGTGCTGCCCCGGAAACTCAGCCGGTAGCTGCCGGGAGATCTTTCTTCCATTCTCACGCCCGGAACACTGTTCATGGCGGGAACAATACTCATCCTATTGTAACGGTTCCATTCTGCTGTCGTGATAACGCCAATGGCTACCGGTACTTCTGAAAGGCGGCGGTTCTGTTCATAAGCCTGAACCACTACTTCCTGTAATAATTTCCTGCCTACCGTATCGGGTGCTCTTTCCGGTTCCTGCAATTTTCCTGCAGAAACAGTATCCTGACCTTGCACAATTCCTGCCAACAACAAAAAAGTTCCGCAAATCCAGTGTTTCATTACTTGGTTTTATTCCACATCAAAAGTAGAAAAGAATATTTCATTATCTTAACCTCTTTATCATTTGTTTTGGAAGAGGCATATTGACCAATCGATCCCATGGCGAAAAATGAGAAGCTCGGTGTATTTGACGCTACGATGATTGTAGTGAGCCTGGTGATCGGCATGGGAATTTTCCGTACACCGGTGAATGTTGCACAACATGTTCCCGATAGTTTTTTGTTTTTTTTTACCTGGATTGCAGGTGGCGGGGTTGCCCTATGCGGAGCATTGACCTACGCTGAAATCGGCTCGCGTCTTCCGGTCACGGGAGGATACTATAAAGTATTTGCATATGGATATCATCCCTCGATTGCCTTCGCCATCAATTGCATTATACTGATATCAAACGCCGCTTCGCTGGCGGGTGTTGCCCTGATCGGCGCGGAATATATTTCGGGTATCCTTTTTCCAACGCTTCACGATCCGGGTGCTTTGCAGATCCGGGAAATTGCGATAGCGCTTTTTTCCATTGTCCTTTTTTACGGTGTAAATCTGCTGGGGTTAAAAATGAGTTCAAAAACACAAAATGTCTTAACAGTCATTAAAATTCTGCTCATCGTTTTGCTGATCACGCCGCTGTTTTTCGCATCGGGTTCCACGTTGCCTGCAACATTAGGGCACACCGTTTTTCCCGGATGGCTCAGTTATCTGAAGGGATTTGGTGCCGGACTGATCGCGGTTTCGTTTACCTATGGTGGTTATCAGCAGACCATCAATTTCGGATCAGATATTAAACAGCCCGGCCGGAATATTCCACGCGCAATCTTTATGGGGATAATCATCATTATCATTTTATACCTCAGCATCAACTATGCATACATGCGCGTGATCGGCCTGGATCAGTTGAGAAATACCCGGGGTATTGCCGCGGTGATGGCCGCCCATGTATTTGGCGATGCAGCAGGTAAGATCCTGTCTGTCCTTCTTTTTCTTTCCGTCCTGGCTTATGTAAACGTCCTGCTCATGAGTAATCCCCGTGTGATGTATGCCATGGCGGAAGACGGCGTAATACCCCGGCTCTTTGCCCGGAAACAAGCAACTACCGGCGTTCTTGTGCATTCCCTGACGGCATTTGCGGCGGTATGTGTATTTATTATTTTTTGGATGAAGGCCTTTGATAAAATCCTGAGTTTTACTATTTTCCTTGACTGTTTTGGAATGGCCGCTTCTGCAGCAACAATATTCAAATTAAGAAAACAGGGTGTGCATCCCGGCGGTGCTGAATTTTACCGCATGAAACTATATCCGCTGCTCCCGATGATTTTTATTGCTGCTTACACTTTCGTCGCCATCAGCATTGCACTGGATACGCCATGGACTGCCCTTACAGCGTTGGTCGTGATGGGCGCTTTCATGTTGATCTATTTTATAAGCGTGAAGCGTAAAGCCTGAGGCGGGAGGCATCAAGCCTCATGCTCAAAAAAAAAATTACACCAAAAGGGTATT
>JBGPBW010000160.1:0-11343 GCA_041481385.1 Puia sp. | reverse complement strand
CGTATTATTGACAAAAACCACAAGTCCCTGAACAAACCCGGAAGCGATGAAAAGATCCATTTTACCATCTCCGTTAAAATCGGCCATACCTGATCCAAGGCTGCTCATATTGATATACACGCTTCCCGCCGGTACGAATGAACTGGGCGTAAATGGAAGGCCGCCTCCCGGGAAAGTAACATCAAATGCACCTGATGAACGGACAGTAAGTCCGCCTGTGGTAACATTTAGCGGTTTACAGGTAACGCCATTGGGAACTTTTACTGTAAGGGTATTGGTGCTGGCGGTGAGTACAGTAGCATTTATCCCACCGAAACTCACGAGGTTATTGACTGCAGAGGTGTTGAAGCCGGAGCCGCTAATCGTTACAGTAGTCCCAACTGGTCCTCTTGTTGGAGAAAAACCATTAATGACCGGTTGGGCATAACCGTAATATGCAAATGCCATCGCCAGGATTTGCAGGCTAAGTGTTTTCATGTAGGTATTCAGAGCCAGGGGGTTTAGGGCTTTAAACTAATAAAAATAACTGGTATATCTAAGTGTATTTTCCCGGGTTGAGAAAGACTTGATCAGGAGCAATAATCGTTGATGATCCTGATAATGGTGATAATGATCGCATTCAAAAGTGGTCATTTTGCAGTAACTCAAAAAGTTGATAGTTTCTCAGTTTTGACGCATCCATTCCCTGAAGTTCTTTTGCGATTTTTTTCTTAAGTTAATCAATACCTGTTTTTCGTCAGCAATTAAGATGATAGTCGTTATAAGTTCTTCCTTTAAAGTTTCCAGTTCTTGTTTGTCCAACCTTTGTATTGTAGTTATGGAAAGTCCGTGATCGTTAAGATAATAGAGGGTGTCTTTAAATGGGCTGTTTAAGGTCAGCATTTTGCCGGTGGATGATTTTAATATCATGTTGTTGAGCATGGCACCTGGTGGGTTCTCTCTGGGTTTTAACATAAAGAAAAATTTAATTCCATTTTCTCCGTTTGCGAATTTAACTGACGCAACGGAAATGCTCGTAACCAGGTCAGTGGGCGTGTATGATAATTTAATCTGGTCGGAAGTAAAAGCTATAGCCGGGTCTTTAATTGGATATTGAGAATAGCCCAAAATGACCGGGAAACATAACGCAACTAAAATAATATTTCTTTTAACCACTACTTATTGCTTTTAACAATTTTGCATTTGAAATAATATTTTAAGTGCCAGCGCAATTTATAGAAATGGTTGTCGCTCCGACTGTCTTTTTGAAAATAGCTGTTGGTAATGATATCACCCGATCCGTAGATGATATCCCCGGCTTTATAAGCCGGGTCGCTTAAAACAAATCTGGATATTTTAACGGGGACGCTCAGGCTGTTGGTTAGGCTGTCGTTGATATTTCCTTTAAGAATATAATCGTTCTTATAGTATTCAAAGTATAATATTGAAAGTTCTTTTTGCCTGACGAAGTGCATGATAACCTGGTCTGGAAATAATCCACTTATCTGAATGACTAAGCTGTCATTACGTAATGTTCCATAACAGAAAAGTGTTGGGTATTTGCCTTTTTTTGTTCCCGATTTATACGGCTTGTCAGTTTTCGGATCTATCAGAATAATTTCAGGAAGATGCGCCTTATGTTCAACTTTATTCAGCGTGTCGCATTTGAATTCGGTGAAAATGGCCAGGCCCTCTTCTCGCGAACTGTCATTACCTATTTGATCAATTTCATTTCGAATATGCTTTGGCAATTTTTTATACAAGTTAACAAATTGCGTAGTTACTGTTTTGTCATATGTGGTTTGTCCAAACGAATTTGAGACCATCAAAGCAAGAATCAGGGTAGCGAACGTTTTCATTTATTATTGTAATAACGGTAATAGGTCTGCTTTTCAGGTCCATCAAATATCAGGGTATCATTCCCCCGCATTTTAACCGGGTAAACCAATTCGTTGTGATTTGATGTAATTTTTAAACTATCGTGATTTAGTCTATATGGAAGCTTTTGGGAATGGTCAAAATACAGTATGGTATCTTCCATAATTTTTAAACTGGCAGTTGTATCATCGGGTTTTGTCCAAGTGCCCTGCAGAAAAGCTTCTATGTTGGGTGAATTTCTGGGTATGGATGCGGGATTTGTATTCAGCCTGTCCCAGACACCCTCGTCATGAATTATTTTCATCATTTCACCAATACTGGTGCCTTTATCGGGCGCACCCACCACATGATTTATTAAAAGGGTTATGCCTTTATATTCCTGTTTTTTAAAGGTTTGATTATCGGGTTGTTGAATGCTTGTATGATAGACCGGATTAATAGACAAAGTTCCTGTGCTGTCATTTTCTTCCGGATAATATTTATCAACGGTTATGCTATCAAGAGCAACGGTAAGTTTTTGATGGTCCGACGTATACTTACCGCGGGTATAAGAAGTTGAGCCTTCACAATAACTTATATATAAAAAACTGCTGTCATCCAGAAAGAGCATATTGGAGGAGCAACAATCGCAGGCGCCCGTTGCTTCGAGTTTTGTACTATCCAGTTCAGGTGCAAAGAAATATAGTTTACCTGCCAAGGAAATGGGAGAGGACAAAGAATCGCGCTTTGGTGGAATGGATGGAGGGTTGGAACAGGAATTAATACTAATGAAAATCAGGATTAGGACGGTACTAAGGGTAAATTTCACAGGGTTGAATATTAAACTGGCAAAATAATCTTAGTAATACAATTATCCAAGTATGATTAGATTTATCACATCGATGACTGGACCAGCGGCTAAGAGTAAACACTTATTTGGCAAACAGGATTATTCGAGTATTTTAGGCAAAATATTTACATGCCAAGACTTCCCCTGTGCCTGCTGCTCCTGATTATTGTCGGTTTTGGCTCCTGTAAAAAAGATGGCGGTTCCCCCAATTCAAATTCCCAAGGATACCAGATAGAAATCCTGAGCGGTGATAGGCAGACAGATACCGTTGGCATGCCTTTACACGACACGCTTGTTTTTAAATCAACCAAAGACAATCAGATGCTCCCGTTCGGTTATGTGGAGGTGTATGGTTATGACTGCGCTGGCAACCCCTTACCGCCGATGGAGTATTACGTGGGCGCGCGTTATGGTGATGGTTTATATACCAAACATGTGTGGTGGCTGAATGGAAATTCCGGCAGCCAGAAACTTACTGTAGTTTTAATGGATTCGCTGAAGAACCGGAAGGATTCGGTAACCGTAACAGCAACAGGCCTGCCGCCTGCTCACGGATGGTATCATTCCGGATGTTTTCCGGTGAATAATAATGTTCGAAGTTTTACTCAGCTGCCCTCCGGCCGGATACTGGCAGCTCTCAGGCAAAAGGATTATCCCTACTATTCAGACGATGAAGGAATAACCTGGCAGCCACTTACCACAGTTCCGTTCAGGGACGATTATACTATAGTCATTTCCAATGATTCGAATGAAGTTTTTCTTGCTATAAATGCTTTTGGGATGTTGTATTCTGGTGACGGAGGTTTGACCTGGGAGGCCAGAAACAACGGATTGCCACCCATTGCCGACAGATGGGGAGATATTCAATATACAAAGTCCGGCAAGTTATTTTCCTTTACTGGTGGTGGGATTTTCAAATCTGATGATAAGGGTCTGAATTGGCACCTCGTCACATACGGTTTATCTGGCTACGGATTTTACGGCGCTGCCTCGACTTCGGATGGAACGATATTCGTAAAACATAATACCATGATTCAGTCCACCGATGGAGGTGAGACTTTTCGCCCTGTGTATACCTTCGAAGGTGCAGATTACTTTTTTATCGACGACAATGATGATATATATGCAACCAGCTATGGTGATCTGCTCACAGAAGGCACAATTATTAACAGATCGCAGGATATGACGCAGACCTGGAATAAATTGTATACGATGCCGATGCCAAAGGAAAATTACCAATCAGGGATAAGTCATATGACCAGGCATGGAGACAGCTATTTCTTTTATTCCACTACCGAGAACCTGTTGGTTGAGACAAAGGATTTCAATTCCTTCAATACTCTTCAGCCTCCCATAATAGATAATGGTGGAAGACAGTCGTTTCAATACATTGTTACAAAAAATGGCCATATCATCATTTCGAATGAATTCCAGGGGTTGTATTATTTTATTCCCTAAGTCAAGGTCATTTTGATAGTTTCCTTTCATTCGAATGTTGTGCGCGCTTGTTTTATTCCACGAATTATTATTTCTTATTAAATGCAGGAAGGATATATTTTTTCATCAATTCATCAGAAGGCGACTGGGTATTATAATTTCCACCCGTTATCACAGCCACCATATTTTGTTCTTTGAGTACATAAATTCTTTGGCCTCCGTTTCCCTGCGCTGCTTTGGCATAATATTTTGTACCGCCTGCATTTAAATATTTGAGCCACCATAAATATCCATAGTCAACGCCCTGAATAATGGAATGCCTTGCAAAAGATTGATTTACCCATGCTGAAGAAACGATCTGCTTACCATTCCAAATGCCATTATTTAGATACATCAATCCAAACTTCGACATTTCTCTCGGTGTTAAAAAGACCTGGCAATAATTTTCAGCATTCGATTTATCAGGCTTGAAATACCAATTATAATGGGTAAACCCCAGGGGCTCAAACAGGTTTTCAGTAGCAAACTGAAGCAAGGGCATCCCGGCGGTTTTTTCAATAATGCGTCCGAGCGTGACGGGATTTCCCGAGCAATACCTGCCGTTTCTACCGGGTGTGTCAATCATTGGAAGGTCTAAAGTGAATTTTACCCAGTCATCGGAGTAGTCCATCACTGTCTCATTTCCCGCCGATTTGCTGTTACTGATATCACAATCCAGTCCTGTTTGCTGGGTCAACAGGTCTTCAACCGTGATTCGCTTTTTTTCATCGGTCATATTATTCAGTGTATACTCGGGGAAATAAGAAAGCACCGTTTCATCCTTGCTTTTTATAATTCCTTTGTGAATGGCTATTCCTGTGAGGGCAGAGAAAATACTTTTAGTAGCTGAGCGCAATTCCTGCATACTGTCTTTGGTGTATTGATAGAAATATTGTTCAAATACCAACTTTCCGTCTTTTATAATCAAAACGCTGTGCACATTCGGATACGTGCCACTAATGATTTTTTGCATCATCTCTCTCAAAAGTGCAGTATCCAAAAGGGTTTTGTTGATGCTGCCAACCGCCAAACCGTCATTACAATTTTCAGGGATTGTATATACATATGAATCCCTGCCTTTAAGTCGCGGGTACCATATGGTTTCAGGAAAGAAAACGTTTTTGCTGATTAATTTAAAAGTATCTTTTTTGGAAATGTAAGCAAAAGGTTCACCGTGTGAATTACTCAAAAAGCGAATGGTATCGTATCGGGTAGAAAACACATCAGGACTTTCATTTTTTAATGTGTATGCGTTTTGGTTGATGATGGCGACCAAAGCGGTGTCTTTAGGAGATGCAGCAAATGAAACTTTTAGGTGGCCTGTATAGTCATAAATCCCTTCATATGCTTTAAGCTGTTTATAGGAAATCCTGGTCTGCTGTTGCGAAAAAGAAAAGAAAGATGCAAATAGGAAAATTGAAATCAGGCCTGTTCTGTTCATTTGAAAAGTTGATGCTAAAGTTGATCTGTTACTGATTCATTTCCACTTTTACGGGTACGAGAATGCTGATATCTTTTGTGGTGAGCAGCTGTTTGTAATTGATCAGTGTAAATTTCTTTCCAATCAGATCCATAAATTCGGGAGACAGTAACATATTCAGTTCTGTTTGCCTGTGCAAACTGGAAAGCGGTTTGCCTTCCGGTGAATTCATCTCGCTGGCGTTCATATCGTATAAAGCGTCCATCTCCGGACCTGGTGTCGCGGTGTGGATGACAATCAGGTTGGGTCTTTTCGGATCGAGGTGGTTTACATATTCCAGAAAGGCAGACTTTTTGGTTTTCACCGGTTCACCCCACATTTCCATATAGGTTTCTCCAAAATAAGAGAGCTTGCTGAGTGGAGATATTGCGAGCTTATATTTATGTGCAAGCTTCTCGGTCAAAGCCCGGAGTTCGGGCGTCGATAGAGCGACTCCCATATGCGGATCTATATAACTGATGGTTAATCCGGATGCCAGTGCCCGTTCGATCTGTGCGGAAAGCTCTGTTTCTACTTCATCTAATTTATAACCACTATTGTCAAATGCGGTTGTTGACTGATAAAAGTAACCGATAGAATCTACCAGGCTGGGTACGGCTGTACGGCCGGTTATAGGTCCCCAACGATAGCCCCGCCATTCTGAAGTAAGCGTAAGATGAACACCGATACTTACATTTGGATATTTCTTTAGTATGGCCACGGCTTCCTGATACCATGGACAGGCAAATTGTACAGATGCAGAAAACGGGATGCCTGTTTTGGCGAGTTTTTCCACAGCCATATTTACAGAATGGCTCATGCCGATATCGTCCAATCGTATTAATAATTGCGGTAAAGCAGCATGAACCGGCTGGGCTGCGGCAGGATTTTGGAACAAACCAGCAATCAATAGAAAAATGCTGATAATTATTTTATACATGTGCAGTTGTTTTTTTTGGTTGCCGGACCAATGTGCTTTAACCGTTTTGAGTAAAGCTAAAACATAAACAGATTAAAATAGCCACTATACATATCGATTGTCAGGCGGTGTTGTTTATTCCTTCTGGGAATCTCTAATAATCGATGAGAGCGGCCAGCGGAGGTTGCTAAACTCCATCAGATCGGCTTTCACGCTGCCAATCCTGATGGAAGCCTGGACGCGGACAGGGATATGATTGCCATCATCACTTACCCAAACCGTCATTTTTTCTCCGGCGTCAAACATGGTACCTTTAATCAGCAGGGGCCGGATTTTAATCGTATGAAATTTTCCATACCTGGTTGTAATGACTTCCTTACCCATATAACGGACATAGGGCTTATACAGCTGATTGTCCATAAACATTTCAAATGGTATTTTATCTCCCGGGTTTAAGTGATCAACTGACATATTACGGATATAGTAAAGGGCACCGAGCGCATCCAGTGTACAGTCAGGAATTTTATATACGCCTGAGTTGGTAATCGCTGTATGGACCTCCCTGTCGAATTTTATATTCTCGTATTTTTTTGTTCCCCCTTCAAAAACAGAACGGCTGAATTGATAGGAGAGCAGGGTAGCGGAATCTATAAAAGTTTCATACCGGTCACGAACCTTATAGAGATGGTCATAAAAAGGCATCGTTTTTCCTAAAGCCGTAATATGAAATACAGATTTTCTTTCCAGTATTTCTTTTTTGCATGTAAAATTTACCTGTCCCGCTTCCAGATAGACTCCGGCCAGGGAATAATAAATTTTGTAAAGTACGGTCTCGCCGTCGGTAAAACAGTGATTTATGATACCGCAATCACTGGCAGGGTGGTTATGGTGTTCAAAGGCAGACAGAATGAAAGATGCAGCGATTAATATTTTTTTCATCTTTACGCAGCCCAATGGAATAACGGAAGTTACCACAAATCATAGTTCAGCCAAGCGATGGTTGGAGACATTCCGTTCTGGTCGTATTATTGCTATACCGTTTGTTGGCGTTTTTAGTAAATGAACAGTTTTCAACCTTATCTATGAACCGACTCCGATTGATCAGATTTTGCTGTGTATTACCCGCTGTCCTTGTCACATTCCAGTCACTAAGTCAGAACGTTCCGGTGTCCGATCCCGCGAAACCGGGCATAAATCCTGACATTAATAAACAAAGTTTTATTTATGCGGTTAAGGATACCAGTTCTCTGGGGCTTGACATATACACTTTAAACAACGGGGACTCCACTCAGAAAAAGCCCTGTATTATTTTTGTTTTTGGCGGCGCATTTGTGACGGGGAAAAGGGACGATTCTTTGTACTACACATATTTCAACAGCCTGGCTGAAAACCATTATGTCGTTGTGTCTATTTCCTACCGGCTCGGCCTGCGAGGGGTGCGACATGTTTCAAAATTTAACATCAAGCCACTAAAGCGTGCCGTGGATATGGCGATCGATGATATTTATGATGCAACAAACTGGTTAATTGCCAAAGCAGGTGAATTGGGTATCGACACGTCGGCCATCCTGCTCTCCGGTTCCAGTTCCGGAGCGATATCCGTGCTGACCGCAGAATTCGAAAGGAAGAATGGCTATGCTGCATCAAATAAACTGCCCCCCGGGTTTCAATATGCCGGAATCATTTCTTTTTCAGGAGCCATCCTGAGTTTGAACGGAGGACTGAAATATAATAATAAACCCGCGCCCAAGATGATGTTTCATGGCACAGCCGACCGGATTGTACCTTACAACGATATCAGGTTTTTAAATAAAGGATTTTATGGCTCCGGATGGATCGCCAAGGTTTCGAAAGAAAATAATTATCCTTACTATCTGTTTAGCGAAGAAGGGATGGGTCATGAAGTAGCTGTTCTTCCTATGTTGCACAATATCCCTGAAATCCTTGATTTCCTGGATAAATATATTATGCAACGGAAATCTTATCAGATAAATGTATTATTTAAAGATCCTGGTCAGAAACCCGTTATGCTGCTCTCGTCAGCAGAGTTGATGAAAAAACTGAATCCTTAAGTTTACAGGTTCCGGGACAATAGTTTTTTGTGGAAATAAATACACGTAGGAGTTGACAGATGGCAGATGACAGATGACAGTTCGTTTCTTCATCTTTCCCATTTTTCTATTTCTCCTTTAATGACTGTAAACATGTCTAATGTGTCATGATTTTTTATACGCTTTACTTCTTTGAATTTGATGGTGTCTCTGGCTTTTAATTTTTTTAGTAAATGGAGTACTTCATATTCCAGCTGGCCATCCGTTACGGTTATATTATCAGGAATAAATTTCCAATCTATTTTATTCCCGTCAAACCGGTAATTTCTGTTGGTTGCTTCTTTATAGATCTCAGATAAATACTGGTTGATCCCATCCAATGGCCTTTTTGCATTTTTAAAACGATCCAGCTGGGGATGGTTTTTGTATCCTTTGGTTTTATTTTCCAACACATGTTTTGCCAATAAGGCTTCTCTCCAAAGCGCAACCAGTCCTTTTACATCAAGGTATTTCGGATGCAATGACCATATTCTCATTTCATTTGTTTTGCCGGCTAAGTTCTGACCGACGGCTTTAAAAATAGTATTTTTATGAGGAATCATCAGGAATATGACCGGGAAATCAATTATTTCATTACTCATTTGCATTTTTGGATATTTAAGTAACTCCTTTGCCCAATCGGCGATGATCAATGTAGATTCCAGGAAGACCATTTCCCTGGATGGAGAATGGAAAGTTATTCTTGATCCGGCCGGCGCGGGTGATTGGAGAAAGATATGGGAGGAAAAAAAACCGCTGAAGAAAACTGATTTTGTTGAATACTCCTTTGAGGGGGGACCTACGCTTCGCGTGCCGGGTGATTTTAATACCCAGATGCCGGAATTGACTTATGAAGAAGGAACAGTTTGGTATAAGAAGTCTTTTGAGTATATATTAAAACCAGGTAAAAGGCTGTTTCTCTATTTTGGCGCGGTCAATTATATGGCCGATGTTTATTTAAATGGTAAAAAATTAGGCAGTCATGAAGGCGGGTTCACACCTTTTCAATTCGAACTGACGGATAATGTAAAGGAGGGCGAAAACAATATCGTCGTAAAAGTGAATAACGAACGCAGAAAGGATGGATTGCCGGGAATGGGATATGACTGGTTTAACTACGGTGGGATTACCCGCCCTGTTGTTCTAATTGAAACCCATTCCTCCTTCGTGGAAGATTATTTCATCCGACTGAAAAAACATTCCAATAATGAGGTGTTGGGATGGGTCAGGATAAACGGTGCTCATTCACAACAAAAAATACGGATTCAAATACCGGAATTAAAACTGGACTACAAAACTTTATCGGATACCAGTGGATTGGCCATCGTACATTTTACGGATAAAATTCAACTTTGGGCGCCCGGGGCGCCGAAGCTTTATCAGGTGATTATTCAATCGCCGGCAGATACCGTAGCCGATTATATCGGCTTCAGGAATATTGAAGTGAACGGCACAAAAATACTGGTTAACGGTAAGCCTGTATTTCTGAAAGCTGTAAATATTCATGAAGAAAGCCCATTCAAAGCTTCCAGGGCTCATTCCGAAAAGGACGCACAGACTCTTCTTAACTGGGCAAAAGAATTGGGCTGCAACCTGATTCGCCTGGCTCATTATCCACATAATGAACATATGGTGAAGCTGGCTGAAAAAATGGGTCTGATGGTTTGGGATGAAATACCCGTATACCAGAATATTGAATTTGCAACACCCGGGGTAAAGCAAAAAATCGAACTTATGATGAAGGAAATGATTCGCAGGGACCGGAATAGGTGCGGAGTTGTCATCTGGAGCCTGTCGAACGAAACATCCCCTTCAATACCTGGTCGTGATGAGGCTTTGATTGAAATTTCTAAACAATGCCATATAGAGGATTCGACAAGGTTGATCACTTCCGTAATTAATGACCAGCGTTATGAAAATCAAACCATGTTTGTCCGGGACACCCTGTACAAATATTTTGATTTCATGGCGATCAATGAATATCTGGGATGGTATGTGCCCTGGCAGGGAAAACCAGCTGATACCAAATGGCAGTTTGTTTTTCAGAAACCGGTTTTTATTTCCGAGTTCGGTGGCGAAGCCAGGTATGGCAATCAAACGGGAGCTCAGGACGAGGCGAACTCATGGAGGGAAGAATACCAGGAACAAATTTACCGGGATCAGATTGAGATGTTCAAAGCCATACCCAATCTAACCGGTGTCTGCGCGTGGATCCTGGTTGATTATCGATCGCCGGTAAGGATGCAGCCCGTTTACCAAAACGGGTTCAACCGTAAAGGGTTGTTATCGGAAAAAGGTGAAAAGAAAAAAGCCTGGTTTGTCCTTAACCAGTTTTATCAATCTTACAACCCGAGATGATTTGGCGTTGTCAATTTGACCCAAAGGCTGCACTTACAGCTAAAAATTATTTTCAGCGAGCAAAAGAATTGAATATCCTCCGATCGATTTCGAAGCAAATCTCTTGTTTATTTTAAATAGCATATTTCGTATACTACTAACTATACGCTCCTTAAAAGATTTTGGCTTGGCTGTGGACTCTGTGTAAGTCTGAAATAAAATTCTAAAGCCATAATCTTCCAGAATACTTTTAATGAAATCTTCGGTGAAATTATGAATGTGACCAACTCTCTCTTTAGACTCAATCAACATCTTTTCTCTAAATAGGGACCAAATGAATAAATCCAGGGGTATATGAAAAACTGTGTATTTCCCT
>JBGPBW010000159.1:0-11399 GCA_041481385.1 Puia sp. | reverse complement strand
GTAAATCTAAGGTTAAAGTATTCAACAATTAAATCAACCATCATGGGAAATCTTTTGTACGTAATCGCGGTTATTCTCGTCATCGCCTGGGCTATAGGGTTTCTTGGCTATCATGCGGGAGGAATCATTCACATCCTCCTGGTCATTGCAATCGTGGCGGTTTTGCTTAAAGTGATCCGTGGATCGGCTGATTAAACTAAAGTGTAAACATCGAAGAGAAAGTGTAAACATCGAAGAGAAAGTGTAAACATCGAAGAGGAAATAAGAAATTAATGCGTTAAATTTATACTATCAGTTCATAATGAATGAATTTGGTATAACTGTTGTGCATATTTCTTAAATCCTTTTTTATGATTGCATCAGTTGCTCACAAGACCCCTGGAATCATATTGGAAAAACTAACCCGGTTACTGGTCGCATTACAGGAGGTGAAAAATCATTATGAGCAGGTAGCTAAACGCATTCATAACAAACAACTGAAATTGTCCATCTTGGGCCTCGCCCAGGAAAGTAAGCAATACGCGAATGAATTAATTGCACATATAGAAACCCTGGGTGGCATCATGCATGACCGGGTGAAAATTGATTTCAACAGGATGGAAGACTCGGGTGAAATTTTGGAAACACCGGGGAATACAGATGAACTTGTAGGACTAAAATTGGAAGAACAGCAGGTAATGAAAACCTACCGGGAAGTTTTAAATGAGCCATTTTTATATGACACCATCAGGCAAATGGTGCGTTACCAGCAAAACGGACTACTGCACTGTTTTTCACAGATCAGGATGCTGTATGCCACCCTGCTTAAATCAAGCAGTTGATAATTTGCTAGCTTCCATACCCGGTGGTAAAATTTTCAGTTTTTTTATGTTTTCTGTGTTTCTGGCAAGAATTTTATACTGATTAGTTCAGGTTATATTAAAACATTAAAATTAAAAACATGAGTACTACCAAAATTTTAGTCGGTTTTATCGCAGGCGCTGCCGTTGGAACAGCATTAGGTATTTTATTTGCTCCTGATAAGGGAACTGAAACCCGCCGCAAAATCTCTGAACAGAGTAATGACCTGGCTGATAATCTGAAAAGCAAATTTACTGACCTGGTAGATGGCATGAAAGATAAGTTCTCTTCCGTTAAATCAGAAGCCGAGGATGTTGCGGAAAAAGGGTATGCGGCTTATAACCGGACTAAAGCTGAATTTAATTCTTAGCTTTTACTTAAAACAAGAATTTAAGTTATTCGGACGATAAGGTGAGAATGGCAGCTGATACATGGGATACCAGCTGCCATTAATTTTTCTAATACTTTGTAAGCTCCGGTTGCACTTGTTCGATATAAGAAAGGATTCCGCCTTTTAAGTTATACAGGTTTTCGTATCCAAATTTCTCCTCCAGTTCCCGGATGGCTTTCAGGCTTCGCGCACCAGCCTTACAATACACAACAACATCAATATCCCGGGGAATCTGATCTGTATGACTAGCTACTGTCGCAAGTGGTATAAGTTCTCCGCCAATCTGAACAATTTTGTATTCGGAAGGTTCCCGAACATCTATAAGTTTGAATTTTCTACCCTTCACCTGCCAATCATAAAGTTCCTTCGCGCTGATTTCTTTTACATGTTTTTCTTCCACTGCCCGCATGCCGCAAAATTGTTCATAGTCGATCAGTTCGTGAATGCTGGGATTTAATCCGTTCACCGGATTATCGTCCCTTCTCTTAATGCGAAACGTACGGCTCTCAAAATTCAATGCGTCAAATGTGTAAAATCTGCCAGACAAGGGTTCGCCAACACCTGTTATCACCTTGATTACTTCAAGTGCCTGAAGACTGCCAATTATGCCGGGCAACACACCCAGCACACCGCCTTCTGCGCAGCTGGGAACGAGTCCCGGTGGCGGAGGAGTGGGATAAAGATCCCGGTAGTTTGGACCCCGTTCGCCAAGATGGTTTACGTAATTAAAAACGGAAACCTGACCCTCAAACTGGAAAATAGAACCGTATACATTTGGCTTATCGAGGAGCAGGGTGGCATCATTAACCAGATATCGCGTGGGGAAATTGTCAGTTCCATCGGCCACCACATCGTAATCTTTGATAATGTCCAACGCGTTACCCGAATTGATATGGGTATTGTGTAAAATAAATCGGGTATGGGGATTTAATGCTTCCAGTCTTCGACGGGCCGCTTCCACTTTTGGTTTTCCAATTTCATGAACGTCGAATAACACCTGGCGTTGCAGGTTGCTGTCGTCAACCACATCGAAATCTACAATACCAATGGTGCCTACACCGGCAGCTGTCAGGTAAAGCAGGGCAGGACTGCCAAGTCCCCCGCTGCCAATGATTAATACTTTTGCGGCTTTTAGTTTTAATTGGGATTCTTCCCCGAATTCCGGAATAATGATGTGCCGGTTATACCGCGCCAGCTCTTCTTTACTAAATTGGATATTCTCGAAGGCCATTATTTTATTTTTATTTGGTTCCTCCCGCTATAGCGGGAACGATGCTGATAACAGAAGAATGCAGAACCGGTGTCTTTTCTGCCTGAAGATCCCGGATATCATCATCCCCGGAAAAGACATTCACAAATGAACGCAGTGCTCCCTGGCTGTCCAGTAAATGTTTTTTCAATTCAGGAAAATCAAGGGTGATCTTTTCGATAATTTCCCCGACCGTACCGGCATCCACCTGAAGTTTTGCGGTCTGATTGGTAAATTTTCGGAGCGGTGTTGGAATAATTACTGTTGCCATGAAATAGATTGGTTTATTTGTTCTGTAGAAAATATTTCTTCTTCAAAAATTGATGTCTCGTTTAGCCGCCAGCTCCGGATATGATCAACACGGTCCTGATTAACGGATAGAATGACATACGAAAAATAAGGTAACGCCGCTACGCGGTCATGCTCAGATGGAATCGCAGGATGTAATGGATGTGAATGATAAATGCCCAACAGAATTAATCCGCTGTCCAGGGCAAAATGTTCGGCTTGCATATAGTCCTTCCCGGTAATTTCGAATCGTCGTCTTTTATCGCCGGTTTTTGCATTATCGACCTCCCTGACTTTTGAAATAACCCTGTTGCCATCAGCCAGCTCCGTACCAAATAAAAATCCACAGCACTCTTCCGGGAACGTTTGGATTGCTTGTTTTTTTATATGGGTGAGGGCATCGGGTTCAATGAATATCATGCAAATAGTTTTTTGTTCAGTTCTCCATATTTGTCACCATTATCTGGCAGCAGGGTAACAACAACCCCTTGATCAAGTTGAGAAGCCACGCGTATGGCACCCACCAGGTTGGCAGCCGATGAAGGACTGAGCAGCAAACCTTCTTTCTCTTTAACAGTCCGCATCATACGATAAGCATCTTCCGTGGAAATTTCAAGGTTTTCGTCGGCGACCCCGGCATCATATATTTTCGGAACTATTGCCGTTTCAAGATGTTTCCATCCCTCCAGTCCATGCAGGGGATTATCGGGTTGAAGGGAAATAATCCGGATGGATGGATCTTTTTCTTTCAGTCTTCGTCCCGTACCAACCAAACTGCCTGTTGTCCCGAGACCCGTTACAAAGTGGGTAATACCGGGTAATTCTTTTAAAATCTCTTTACCCGTTCCTTCATAATGAGCTTTCCAGTTGTTTTCGTTTTTATATTGATCAGCATAATAATATCGTTCCGGTGATTGTTCTGCAAGGGAACGTGCAACTTCCTGGGCACCGTCTGTTCCCTCAAAACGGGATGTGAGAATCAGTTCAACGCCCAGTGAACGAAGAATTTCCTTTCTTTCAGCAGACGCATTTTCCGGTAAACAGAGTGTCACGGGTATTCCCAGTATTCTTCCGATACGGGCATATGCGATACCTGTATTCCCGCTGGTTGCATCTAAAAGAAACTTCCCGGTATGCAGGAGATTTTTTTCTATGGCATCGCGAAATATAGCATAGGCAGCCCTTGCCTTAACGCTTCCTGAAAGCTGTTCCCATTCCTGTTTGGCGAAAAGTAAAACATGCTCTTTTCTGAAAATATTCGGAAAAGATCTAAGTGGTGTATTGCCGATCTGTGAACCCAGGGCATAAAGCCGGGCTCTCAAAACAGGGGATGGAATTTTAATGATCTGTGACATGGTTAAAATAAAAAAAGCTCCACAAGAGTGGAGCTTCCTAATATTATATGATTTGTTTTATCTATATCAGAATATTCCCCACCCGGTTGACCCGGCTGCAGTACAACAACAACAGCAAGTGGTGAATATCCTGTAATTCATGGTCTATATCTGAATAACACAAATATAAACCAAATGTTTAAAAAAAATAGCCTCTTTTTCAGGTTTCCTGAACCAGGGGCACCTGTTTACTGCAATAGTCCATCGACTGTAATAGCTACATAGTATATCGCGCTGAGTGTTGGCCCGCCTGCATATTGCAGATAACGATGATTCAGCAGGTCGGTTCCACCGAGTTTTATTGTCGTGTGCTGCTTTTGAAAATGGTAGTTTACCTGGGCGTCCAGGGTACTAAAGGCCGGAAGGGTACCATTCACCAGGGGGCTTTGCCAATAGAAGGCATCCTGCCACCTCCAGGTAATATTAAATCCGGTATTCTTAATGACCTGGGGATTTCCGAAGCTAAGGGTAGTATTCCATTGGGGGGTATTAAATCCGGTGACAAATATATCATTGGGGTTACTTGATTTCATATTATTGAAATTGACGTTGCCGTTTATGGTATATCGTTGGTAAAAGTTATAGGTTATGGCCAGCGCCGTGCCCCAGTTATAATAAGTGGCAATGGAATTCGTATACACCCGATACCGGCTTTGACCCAGGCTCGCGGAATTACCCCCGGATGCCGCGGTAGGATCACGGTTCCGGTCAAGCATGGCAATAACCCCGGCATCAGTTCCAACCTGTACGCCATTGGGAACATATACCTGAACCTGGCCCAGGAAACCCTTGTATTGGTTCACATAGCCATCCAGATCGATCACCAGGGTGTTGTTCAGTAATATCGATTTGTATCCCAGTTCGAAGGAAGTAATCTTTTCCGGTGTTGCATCCGGCAGATTTGCAACAGTAAGCAGGTTTTGATTCGCCAGCCCAGCCGCGTCGGAATTTCCCTGAGCGCTCACCGCCGCATTGAAGTTGACCACGGACTGTTGGGTATAGCTATTTTGAAGATAACCCAGGCCATCATTGATAAAAGGGAGACTGCCAACCCGCCTTACACGGCCGTTATTTACAAAAGACAAGGCTTCAAAAAGTGCCGGAAATCTGTAACCCTCCTGGAAGGTAAATCGGAAATTATGTTTCTGCTTAAACGTATAAACAGCGGCAAAGCGGGGTGTCCAGATCGGTTTGTAATATGGATTATAATCAATTCGTAATGACCCCCACAATTTTAATTTTTCATCGAACAGTGTTTTGGTGACCTGGAAAAAGCCACCAAAATTTTTATAAACCACGAGGTTTCCAAATGTGCCGTTCGGAAGTTCCTTATTACGCTCCACAATCGGTCTTGAAAAATCAACGAAATTATTCCCGTCCGGAATGACATTATAAATACGGGCATTCCCACCGACTAATAAATTAAAAGATTTTGTGTATTGGGTAAGATCCCACTGACCGTCTATATTGTAATATCGGCTGTTTTGCCAAAGAGCTGCCCCTCCCGTGATGGGCGCATCCGGTGTAGTACCTGATTTGATATCCCAGTTATTGATATTGATAATGGTGTCCATGAGTGCCTTAAACGCAGCCGTGCCGGGTTGAGCGCGGCTCGCATCAGCCGCAGAACGCGCAAATTGATTCGCAGCAGCCAGATTTGCAGATGTTAACGCACCGCCATTTTCAGTGGCATATTCAAGTAATGCATTTTTATATTTTGTTCCCCAGCTGGTAGGCGTTTTTGTATCGGAAGCGCCACCTGTATGCAGGTCAATATTATCTGCAAGCGGTTTTATATTATAGGAGTTATTGGTGTGTTCGATAGACATATAAGCGCCAATAGAGTAATTGGCTCCCTGCAATTGTATGTGATGAATCTGAACTGTTGCACCATCAAGCCTGATTTTATTACCCCTCTGAAAAGTTCCGTCCATTTGGCCATACCGGTAACCGTAAGAGAGTTCCGCGTTTTCGTTAATTCGCCAATTGAACTGACCATCAAATTTCAGGTTTTTGACATGGGGATTATTCAGATCATTTTCCCAATAACCGGTTCGGGCTATGCGTAAAGTCTGATTGGGTTTACCGTCGATGGTCAGACCGCTCAGAGAAATCAGATTACTTCCTGCGAGCGCATCATCACCATACTTATTCCAGCCGTCGTATGCCGTATTATTTGCTGGCCCGTTGAGGGAGGGAAACAATGGGTTTGCACTCTTGAGATTATTGGGATTCTGGTCAGTCTGATTATTGGACCTCCAGTCAGTTCCCTGCAGATATCCAAAATTTAATTTGAAGGCAAACTTATTATTGAAGGCTTTTGCATAACGTATTGCGGACTCCGTTAACAAGCTGAGTGACTGATCGGGATCTGCCACATGGTTCACGCCCGTATTCTGATATATACTGAGGCCCTGGTAAGTAAAGGGACTCTTGGTGATCAGGTTCGCCATTCCATTGATCGCATTCATGCCATACAGCGCAGAAGCGGCGCCGGGTGTGATTTCCACGCTCGCAATGTCCAGTTCCGTGGGCCCGATTGCATTGCCCAATGGAACGCCAAGTGTTGCGGATTGCATATCAACACCGTCTACCATCTGGACGAATCTAAAATTATTGGGTATATTAAATCCCCGCGTATTCGGCACTTTAAACGTCAGGCTTGATGTCGTCATCTGAACACCTTTAATGTTTTGGAGTGCATCATAAAAATTGGGAGAAGCCGTTTCGCGAATCGCACGGATATCCAGTTTTTCAATGGCTACCGGTGATTTCAATCGGGCCTCCGACACCCGCGAGGCTGTGACCACCACTTCCTGTCCGAGTGCCGTTTGTGTTTCCAGGGCGATGTATAATTTCGAATCGATGCTCTTCACTTCAAATTCCTGAGGTGTAAATCCCACAGAACTAAATACAAGAGTTAGCGGGAATTTATTTTTAGTTCTTATAGTAAACGTTCCTGAGTCATTACTGATGGTACCGGAAATGGTCCCTTTAATCTGAACACTCACATCTGCAAGTGGTTTTCCATTGTCCTTATCAATAATTTTTCCGGATATATAGATCAGATTATTCCCCTGGGCCGCTGCAGCACCTGTCGCAAGCAGGGAGATGATGAATACCAATATATATTTTTGGAGAATAGTCTTATTAACCTGCTGTTTTTTTTTGTTTGCCGGGTTCATGTGTTAAACATATTAGTTAGTAGATGAATGAAATGTGTGACTTGAATTTCATGTTCTACATCGGTTGATTTTATTCTGTATCATTATTTTGTTTTTTATATTAAGTCTATTAAAATGGTAGACTAATAAAGCAGCATATTAAGTTCGTATGTCATTCGCGTCATGTGACATCCGTTTTACATTTTCTTACCTCAGATTACATTGGAAATTCCCTTGATCAATGTCATCAGACTGGTTAGTATCACCAGGGATCCAACAGCAATGAACATGGTTTTCATGGGCACTTTGCCCACGAGTCTGGCAGCAATGGGGGCCGCAATTAATCCTCCGATGATCAAGCCCGCAATATCAAATAGAAAAAAGGTTTTGAGCAAAATAAAAAATGCAATGGAGCTGGCAAATACCACAAAGAATTCTGCCAGACATACCGATCCGATTACATACCTGGGACTTCTCCTCTTTGAAATCAGGGTGCCGGTAACCAGGGATCCCCAGCCACCTCCGGCAAATGCATCCATAAATCCACCGGCAGAAGCCAGCCAGCCGGCCCCTTTGATCCTATTTTGCGTATGATGTTTCTTAAAGGCTTTTTTCATAATAAAATATCCCAGGTACAACGTGTAGATTGAAAGGGGTATTCGTACATAAACGGAATATTTCTGTCCGTATACAGCCAGGGTTGCACCGGCTATAGCACCAATGACACCTGGAATGACCAGCGCTTTAAATAATTTTTTGTTGATATTTCCAAACCGGTGATGGCTGAATCCGGAAACACCGCTGGAAAAAACGCGGGCTGAATGTACGCGGCTGCTGACGATTGCCGGACTCACGCCATTAGCCAGCAGGAAGGTGGTTGAGATGGTTCCATAACCCATTCCCATGGATCCGTCAACCATCTGGGCCAGGAATCCGGTAAGTACCATGATCAGAAAAGATGGTATATTAATGTATTCCGGAATTTTCCGGACACCGACAGACAGGTCATGCAGCGGCAGATAGGATAGCAGGGCATGCCCCAGTATCATAAACAAAAAAGCAAACAGGCAAAACAATACAATACGTGTCCAGGTCTTACCTGCCGGTTTAATCACTTCATCCAGCCTGGCTTGTTTGGCACTGAGTAGTTTTGTGAGATCATCCAGCTGCCGCACTTTTTCAGCAAAATCTCCTTTGAGGTCCTGGCGTATTGTATGCATCTGTTGGATGACGCCCTCAATTTCATCGGGAATCAGTTCAGTCAATTGCTCACGCATTCTTTTGGCGATGGTCGGTGATTTACCATTAGTGGAAATGGCAATTTTCAGATTTCCTTTGTCAACTATGGATCCTAAATAGAAATCACATAGTTCTGGCGTATCGGCAACATTCACCAATAATTTCTTTTGTTTGGAGAGTACGCGAATGTAATTGCTGATGGATTTGTCGTTTATCGCGACGATAACGATTTCCTTTTCTTCCAGGTCGTCCGGTTCAAAAGCCCGTTCAATGAGTTTTACCCTGGGATAGGCATCGGCCAGTTGTCTGACTTCATCAGAAATATCCTGCGCTACAACTGTCACCGAGCTGCCAGGCGCATTGTGCAGGATGGCCGTTAATTTTTCCAATCCGACTTTACCTGCACCAACTACCAGAACTTCCAGTTCCTCCAATTTCAGGAATACCGGAAACAGGTGGTTTTTACCCTCCTGGTTTGTTTTAAGATCCGGTAATATTTCTCCTGCGTTTTTTTCAATCATGATCAACCGATAACTCGTGTTCTCTGACGACAAAAATAGTTAATTCCCTATTAAATTAGTAGACTTTACGATTTTATTTTTTATCTGGTGCATATTATTTTTTAAAAACTAGCTAAACGGTCAACGGTCAACGGTCAACGGTCAACGGTCAACGGTCAACGGTCAACGGTCAACGGTCAGCGGTCAACCAATCAGACCCATTGCTTTCTTACTGCGAAATCACCAAAAGATTCCCCCGAATTTTTTTCTTTGGCGAAACTTTCGAAGAGCTGATCCAATTCCTGCAGGATTGCCGGTTCATCAAGGCTTTCCCTATACACTTTATTGAGTCGCATGCCCTCATGATCTCCCCCCAGCTGCAGGTTGTATTTTCCTAATGCAGTACCGATAAATCCGATTTCTGCTATATAGGATCTGGCACAACCATTGGGGCAGCCCGTCATTCGAAGAATGATATCTTCTTCCTGAAGCCCGTTCTTTTTAAGCAGGGGTTCAATTTTAGTGATCAGGCTGGGCAGGTATCGCTGGGCTTCCGCGAACGCCAGCGGACAGGTGCTTAATGCCACGCAGGCCATGGAATTCCTGCGCAGGGAAGAAATCGAATCGGTATATTCCTCAATCGCGTATTTCCTGAGTATTTCTTGAATCGCTTTTTTATCCTCATCCCGGATATCCGAAAGGATTACATTCTGATTTGTGGTGAATCGGAAATTCAATTTGTTCGTGGCGGCAATTTCATAAAGGGCGGTCTTAAGTGCAATTTTTTCATCATCGGCAACTCTTCCATTTTCGATAAAGGGAGTGTAATACCACAATTTGTCGCTATTCTGGAACCATCCGTAATAATCACGGCGTTCGGTGAATTGAAAAGGCCTTTCTTTTTCTAAATCAAATCCGGTGCGGCGGTTAATTTCTGTTTTAAACCATTCAATCCCCATTTTGTCAACCGTATATTTCAGTCTTGCGAGCGACCTGTCGCTACGGTTACCATAATCCCGCTGAATGGTTACTATTTCATAGATCGTTTTTAATATTTTTTCTTCACCCTGTACAAAGCCGATCACAGTAGCCAGCCTGGGATATGTTAATGGATTACCATGCGTGGATGAAAGACCTCCTCCAATGGCAATATTAAATCCCCTGAGTTCATCGTTTTCTATGATGGCGATCAGTCCCAGATCATTTCCGAAAACATCCACATCGTTATTAGGCGGAATGGCAATAGCAATTTTGAATTTCCGTGGTAAATACCGGTCCTGGTATAAAGGATCTTCCTCCTCTTTTTTATCGGCCAGCTTTTCATCGTCAAGCCATATCTCGTAATAAGCTTTTGTTTTTGGCAACAACAGGGCATCGATCTTGAATGCAAAATCATGTATCTGTTTATGAATCGGCGATTGTTGCGGATGGGCAGCACAGATTACATTCCGGTTAATATCACCGCAGGTGGCCAGGGAATGCAGGGAGGCTTCGTTGAAAGCCTGGATAGTAGGTTTAACATGGCTTTTATACAGTCCATGCAGTTGTATCGTTTGCCGGGTGGTTATTTTAATCACCCCGGTACTGTGTGCTCCTGCGATATCCTGGGTAGCGAGCCACTGATCAGCGCGCAGTAATCCGCCAGGCAGACGAAGGCGGATCATAAATGAATATAGTCGTTCCAGTTTTTTTTCAGCCCTTTCGTCCCTGCGATCCCGGTCGTCCTGCAGATACATACCGTGAAATTTTACCAGGGCTTTGTCGTCTTCACTGATAGCACCGGTAATTTCATCATTCAGACCTTCCCGTATCGTACCACGCAGGGCGTCACTGGCCTGTTTTACTTTTTCAATTGCAGATAAATTCGGTTCGCTCATATGGTATGATTCAATAAACGTCTTTCAGATATCTTCCGGACGATTTCAGTTCTTCAAGAAAGGTCTCTGCATTTTTTTGGTTTGCGGATTCCTTAATCAGCTCCATGATCGTTTTTTCCACGTCCTCGCTCATCTTTTTTGCTCCGCATACATATAGCGTTGCGCCGTTCTCAATCCAATCAAAAAATTTATCTGCATTTCGCCTGATTTTGTCCTGCACATATATTTTTTCAGGCTGATCGCGTGAAAAGGCTACATCCAGCGTTGTCAGCACACCGCCCTCCATCCATTGCTGCAGTTCTGTCTGATACAGAAAATCGGTCGTGAAATGCTGGTCGCCATAGAAAAGCCAGTTACGTCCGGACGCACCTGTTGATTCTCGCTCACTCAAAAAAGCACGGAAGGGTGCAATACCCGTTCCTGGTCCGATCATGATCAGGTCCTGGTTGTCTTCAGG
>JBGPBW010000158.1:0-11408 GCA_041481385.1 Puia sp. | reverse complement strand
TCCAGCACGTTATTCCAGTTAAGCATGGCGATTACATTTATCGTTAAGACAATTTTTCGCGATACAATTTAATATTTTTCTTTAGCATTAATTTTTACGTACCCACCAGACAGGATTCCGGGTTATGGTACGAGCTGTGCTTCATCCATGTTTTTCCTCAAATGAATACGCAATTATTCCATTCGCTCTATCTCAATTGCCCTGTGACATTCCCTTTTTGCCGCATTCTTAGTAGATTTGGATAAGCAACCGGTTATCACCTTACAGCCCCGGACACAAGAAACCTTATGACAGCTTATCAATTTCTCATTCTTCTTTTTCTATTCCTGATGGTAATGGCCTGCCTGATCATGGCCCGGAAAGACGACAAGCTGATCGCGCTCCAGGAGCGGGTAACATTCCTGGAAGAGAAAATAAACAAGACCCTGGAGAGCAGGAAACAGTTCATTGAACTCAAATCAGTCAACGCTGTTTTAGATACACTTAACAATCTATATTATGAGATTGGCGCTGATGGGAACTATGTCATAGACAGTGAGTATACGCTAAACGACGTGACGGAAGATTGGTGGGCCCAGCTGTCCGGAGAAGACCTTACCATTGTAAACCGAAGCATTCATAAAACAAGCAAGCAATGATTCCCCGAGATAATCGTCATTCAACCTGGTATCTGTAAACCATTCTCCCGATATTTCCGCTTTGATCGATGCCTTCAACGATGACTTTGTACGTTCCCCTACTATCGGCGTTATAATAATTTAAAATCGCATGGCCATCCAGATCTGTTTTTATTTCAGGATTCCAGTAAATGGTTGAGCGCAGTTCCGGCTCTGTTTTTTGTTCTTCGGTATAATCATATTTTGGGGAGTAAAATGTCCGGGCTTTATAAAAGCCGTAGGGCGTTATCGGCAGGACGCCTACAGAGGCGATATCTCTGGCCTCGCTACCGTTCTTGGTGGTGACCACCAATACCCCATTGGCGCCATCCACACCATAAATGCTTTCGCTGGCATACATCAGCACTTCGATTGTTGCCACAGAGGATG
Organism: Puia sp.; assembly: GCA_041481385.1. Lineage (GTDB taxonomy): Bacteria > Bacteroidota > Bacteroidia > Chitinophagales > Chitinophagaceae > Puia. The sequence continues at coordinate 10,362 of JBGPBW010000158.1, read as the reverse complement.
ATGGAAGATCGTCAATATTAAAATTCTGACCCATTTTGATTTCTATGCCATCGAGTACCAGCAACATGGGATGCACGTTGTAACCGATATTCGCCCGCAGGACGGGAATCCCACCGATAAAATTAACTCCCCGCAACCTCCCATTTAAACTTGTAGATAATTTTCCGCCTACTTGTTCTATCTCGTCGGCGTGCATCACCTGGTCGGCATGTCCGGCGGCAAGGTTTTGGGTTCGGTATGGATTATCAGGTTTTACGGCTTTTACCGTCACGGGCTTTAACATCTTCCACATGCCGGGATGCGTGTCCATCCACTGTTCATGGAAACTGGCGGCTTTTCCCATGTAGAAAACCAAAGGTGGATTATCTATGACTTGCAGGGCGGGGGGTGCATCCGCAACAACAGGAATTGCAGGAGCCTTATTAAAATAGGTGATCCTGGTATATTTATCGCCCTTCGCGTTTACGGCACTTAAAACAATACGGGCAGTATCTGTAAAAACCAGATTCGAAAAATGAAACAGGCCATTACCATCAGATATAGTACTCAACAGCGGGCCGCCACTGGAAAGTATGAGTGTAACGGTTCCATGGGATATGGGCTTATCCGATAGGGTCGTTATTTTCCCATTAATTTCAATTCCTTTTTCTGGTTGAAATGCTAAAATGGCGGAATCATTGCCCAACACCTGCTTCCATTCGAAGTGACGATACCCCTGTGTTAGCATAAGAAGATCCAGGTTCTTCCTGGCTTCTTCGCTGGTGTCTTTAAAATAATAATTGGGTTGTTCAACATATCCTTTAAGGTCTGAGGTCAGCAACAGATCAGTGAGGATATTCCTTTCATTTTTTTCATCCCAGGGCATCAGGCTTTCATCGATGATGGTCATGGAGAACCGTCCTTTAACAGCGGTCTCTGACGGGTTTTTTGCATTCATCAACAGGTCCACTTTTTCTTTTTTCTTGTAAACGGTTTTATCGGTTTGAATTTGCAACCTGAGCTGGTCGTTGTTTTGTACAAAAAACAAACGCTCACACAGTGGTTCTCCATCCTGGGAAAATAAACTGATCGTCGAAACGCCTGTCTGAAGCACCTTCCTTTCCATGTTCAATGTAATAATTGGAGCATCCAGTTTGTAAGAATAGGTAATGGCCTTCCCACCGGAATAAATAACCAATAAAAACTCCTTGCCCTGGTTCGCCTGGTAATACATGGTATTGGTCATGATCCGGATCGACAGGGTTGACGCGGAATCGTCGATCACTGATAAAGATATTCCGGATGATTCTGCCCCGGTCAGATCAACAAAACTCTGGGTCCCATCTTCGAAGCTGAGTTTGGCTTTATAGGCATTACCCTTTTCAGGGATAAAAACAAAATATCCCATACCCAGGTGTTGTGACTCGAATGAGCAAACGGGTTTATCCGATTTGTCAAGTATGACTCCTTTTACATGTGTACCTAATCCATTTGTTCCCGTTGCTTTAAAAGCCATCCTTGCCCTTACTCCTTCAACCAGGGTTCCACCCTCCGGGAAAAACTGTATGTCCACTTTATTTTTTTTCGCACGAATTGGTTGTTTCTTAAGGCTGTCGGGAACATTTCCTTTCATGATTGACCCAACCGCGATGGGCTGATCAAAAAAATCGATCCCTCCTCTATTTTGCATCCATTGCGTATAGGCTCTGATACGGTAATTTCCAGTAGGCAGCGAGTCAGACAAAGCGAAGTCGCCCCAGCAGATCCCGCTATCCAACCGCAACCTGATCGACTGATCAATGCTGTTTTCTGTATTGATCAAATCCACATGTAATACCCCGCTTGAAGTGGAGAGCTTATGATGCCCGCCCTGGGTTACATAAGCTTTAAAATAAATAGTATCACCTGCCGCATAGTAGGGTTTGTCAAACTGTAAATAGACCTTCTCCGGGTCATTGGTTGAAACATAGTTTTTAAGCTTGTTTACAACATCAAATACATCACTGGATCGCTGGGCAAATACTCCGAAGTGAACGTAAAGTGATAGAGTGAGGAATAAGAGTATTCTTTTCATTGTCGTCATAAGCAGTCAGCAGCAAAACGCCCGATTAAATTATAACTATTTAGCCATTATTCAATTGAAAACTATTCCATTTTCCATTCAGGCCTAATATAGTGACAGGTATATCCGTAAGGATGTTTTTGAAGATAGTTTTGGTGCTCCTCTTCGGCATTCCAGAAATCGGTGGCCGGTACAACTTCCGTCACGATGGTTCCGGGCCATTTATGTGAAGCGGTCATTTCTTCAATGAGTTTCTTTGCCATTTCTTTCTGTTCTTCGCTCAGATAGAAAATGGCCGAGCGATAGGAGGTTCCCCTGTCGTTTCCCTGACGGTTTTTTGTTGTCGGATCATGAATCTGGAAGAAAAATTCCAGCAGGCTGCGATAGGTCAGTTTCGCCGGATCAAATACAATTTCAATCGCTTCAGCATGCGTACCATGATTCCGGTACGTGGCATTTTTCACATCCCCGCCAGAATATCCCACTACCGTCGAGATCACACCCGGGAGTTCCCGGATCAGTTCTTCCACGCCCCAAAAACATCCTCCGGCCAATATTGCTTTTTCTGATTCCATAATTTTTGATTTTAAAAAGGATTTGTCCTGATCATCGTTCTGCCATAGTATATCATATAGATTCCATAACAACTCGTGGCCATGGCGACACCTATACCCACGGATGCAGTGTGTTCAGGATTTATTTATTTTCATGAAGATAGAATTTCCTGTTCAAAGATTGGTAGTCTTACATAGCCTTAGCAACGGCCAGTATTTCACCATTATTTTGATTCTGGACTAAGGCCAGCACTTCCCAATTATTAGCATCGAATTCTTTTGGCAATGCGATTACCGTATTTCCTTCACCAGTTGCCGACAATCGCACACTTTCTAATTTTCGGACGATTTGAACATGAGATAACAGAAGCCCTGCATTTTCACCGCGTTCCACTTTTGTTTGTGCTGCTTTCAGAATAATGGCTATCAACACAATGCTGCCATTAGCAGCGTGAACAGCCTGGTATTTTACTTTTAACTGTCCGCCTTCGGTAACAGCCTGGATGGTCAGGGTTACAACCGGATTGGTAAGCAACTGCTCCGAGACCGCATGACGAATAGCAGACTCTTCAGATCCGATAAATTGTGTTTTCCCATTTAAAATAACCTGCGGTGTATAGATGGGTGAAACATTGAGCCAGTGGCCATATTGCACCTGCCTTTCTGAAAATTCGGCACTGCTATAAATATCTTTCCAGCCCAGCCGGTTCCAGTAGTCCACATGATAAGCCAGTATATAGATGGGCTTACCTTCCGTTTCCCGATGTATTTTTGCCAACAGCTTATCAGCGGGTGGGCAACTCGAACATCCCTCTGAAGTAAATAATTCTAAAACAGCAAAACCCTTTCCGTTTTTTTCCCCAAGCATTTTTTTAGTCTGCATCTTATTCGATGTGGCCAAAGGACCCGAAAACTTAAATGAGGAACCACTTTCAGCGATCACCAGCAGGCTTATAAACAATATGAGGCGCCAGGTTGTCTTCATTTCTTAATTTTTCCAACTACAAGGCTTACTTAAATGGAATCAGCCGTACAAATTTATCCATTTTAAAAACTGATTCATTGTCGGATTAACTACATATTGAAAAAAAGAGGTCTCCCGACTGGCTCGCTATTGCAACCTGATCAGGTATTCGGCCGTACCCTTAGAAATAGTCTGTTTCAAACGTAAATATTAAATCAAAATCAATGGAAAAGTTCGCACTGCTTGTCCGGTTAAATGCCAAACCCGGAAAAGAAAAAGAAGTGTCCGATTTTATTAAATCTGCTTTGCCGCTTGCACAATCTGAAGCATTTACGACAAAGTGGTATGCTCTGCAAATAGGACCCTCAACATTTGGCATCTTCGACAGTTTTGAAAACGAAGAAGGCAGAAAATCCCATCTGGGTGGCCAGATCGCCCAGGCCTTAATGAAAAATGCGCCAAATTTACTGGCTAGTGATCCGGTAATTGAGATGGTTGACCTGTTGGCGGTGAAATAAGCTGGTTCTTAATACATTTGTACATAATATGCCGGATATCGACCCACGCGAGAATACAAATAAACCGGACTCCCTGCTCATTTTAAAGCAATACCATTTATTTGAGAAATTGAGCCCGGTAGAATATGAAGCACTGACCGTTCTTGATAATTACCGAGAAGCCAAACCTGGAGAATTCATTTATTTCGAGGCATTTCAGCATCAACTCATCTATTTCATCAAAACAGGACATGTACGTCTCGGCTACCTGGACGATGCAGGGCAGCGAATTACAAAAGACATTTTAAGTCCCGGCGACTTTTTCGGGCAGATAACCCTGGAGAAGACAAACCTGAATGGTGAATTTGCCCAGGCATTTAAAAAACCAGTCAGTCTCTGTTCCTTCACTATCGATCACTTTTCCAAACTGCTGAACAATCGTCCCGACATGGCAGTAAAATATAGCAAGCTGATCGGGCTTCGTTTGAAACGATTTGAAAACCGCCTGATCAATATATTACATAAAGATGTAAAATCAAGATTGATTGTTTTCCTGCGTCAGCTTTTACAGGACGCAGTAAAACCAAAAATCCTGGACGATCAGCGAGTGGTCATTTCAAATTATCTCACGCATGAAGAAATGGCCCACTTAATCGGAACCAGCAGGCAGACCATAACCACACTGCTGAAAGAATTAGAAGACAGGGGCATCTGCATTTATTCCAGAAAGGAAATCATTTTTCCCAATGTCAAAAGACTTACTGAATAATGCAAATACCGTATGCTCCCTCGACTTTAACCCAGGTCGACTTAAACTTTCTGAAAACAGTTTAAACTTTTCCATTCGTCATAAGAAATGACTCCAAATTCAGGTCTTGCTTTTTCGTCTAAAATTGCGATAAATTCAAGCTGATGCCCATCGGGATCGTCGAAATAAATCGCAATTGCGGGCATCCAGCAAAAGACCATTGGTCTTTCAATTCCGTCTTTTAAAAAATTATAGGGTTTTAGATTTCGTGTTTTCAAAAACTGAACTGATTTGTTCAAAATGTCTTCTTTGCTGCAGCGAAACGCAAAATGCCGTTTATCTATTTCAGCTTTCGGTTTCTCCCAAATACCGAGCATAGCTTCTTTGGGATCGCCGACCCAAAAAAAAGCGGCCCTTCGTTCGTTTTCAAAATAACATTGTTCAAGTCCAAGAATATTTTTATAAAAGGTAATTGAGACTTCTAAATTTTCAACAAATAAGTGAGTTTCGTAAAGCCCATTGATCATTAGCAAATTTTGATTATTTGTTACCAACTGCCACAATACTATTTATCGCTAACCGCTGAAATATGTGTGTTGCACATTTTGCAATTGTGGTCAAACACGATTGATCAGGATCATTTCATGGTGTTTTTAAAAATAAAATCTTTCATTAACATCCAGGTGATCCTTGTCGCTTCGGCATTATAATTCCTGCCTCCGTTAAAGAGAGGCTGAGCGTATCCATGGTCAGCCTGCGGATAGACAAAGAACTCAAATGATTTGTTTTTCTCATTTGCAAGAAAATTGATTCCAGCCTGCAGTGGCCATCCATCCAGCGAACCCGTTATAGCCAAAACAGGATTATTCAGTTTATCAAGTTTTGATTGTTCAATCTTATCATAACCACCACCATATACAATTATGGTTGCACTGAATATTTCAGGTTCCAACAAAGTGGCATTCATTGCATCCACGCCTCCCGCACTGAATCCAACTGCAGCCAGCTTTCTTCCCGGTTTTCTGAGGTAATTAATTCCGGCTTTCAGTATATGAACTGTTTCAGCGCTGTCTTTGGATTGCATTAGAGATGCAGCAGCATCATTGGTAGTTGCAGATCTGCCTTTATATAAATCGACAGCAATTGTGCGATATCCTAATGCACCAAACTGCTCCACTGCCTCCTTCGCGGCAGGAGTAATCCCAAAAAAGTCATGAATAAATAAAATACCAACCTTTGAATCTTCTGGTCCTGCAACAAACGCTCTGCTTTCGATACCACCAGCATCCTGTATCGCGATGAATTTCCCGTTTGTTACAGTTGTATTTTCCCCGGCAAATGAATTTACCGTAGTATGAGCGACCCCACCAACACCATTCTGTGCATACAAGCTACCAAGCAGAACAGTTACAATTATTAATAGTGCAAAAATCTTTTTCATGATTTTATTTTCTTTTCATTCCATTTTTTAAAAAACCAGTAGACAATTATTAAACTCAAAATTAAATTTGTTACAAAGACAGATTTGTCATACATACGACAGAACCGTATTAATGTAAAAAAGCCGTCTACCGCGAAGATTTCATGTAACAATATATAGAAGGAAAAATTGTGAAAAGATAAATGTCAGTGACTTAAGGCAGACAATATGAAATAACCTCCATGTCAAGGCTGCTCCCGCATTGCCTTGAATTCAGATCCGGGCTTCCAGGCTGGCCAGCTGGTTTCGAAAGCAAGTCGTTTACCGATCATAAATAACAGTTCCATATCCTGAATTCCTCCTTCAAAAGTCCAGGCAGGATTGAACTCGTCAGATGGTGTATGATAATGATGGGCTATATAATCGTCCTCCTGTTTCTTCCCATAATCTTTTCCCTTCCCAACGATATCGATCCCGCCGCTGCCATCCAGGGCCGGAACACCTACTTTCGCCAGACTAAAATGATCGGATCTGAAATAACTTCCCGCTTCAGGTCTGGACTCAGGAGCAATATACCTTCCCTGAATTTTAGCCGCATCTGCCACATAATTTTCCAGTTCATTTTGTCCGAATCCGACAATTATAAAATCATTGCTTTTTTCATTGGGACTGATGCCGTCCATATTCAGATCGGCAACTGTTTTTTTGAGCGGGTAAATGGGTTGCTGTCCATAATATTCCGATCCCAACAGGCCTTGTTCTTCTCCGGTCACTGAAAGGAATAAGATCGTTCGTTCAGGTTTTTCCTTCAGGTCCTTAAATGCTCTTGCCATTTCCAAAAGAGCCGCAGTTCCACTGGCATTGTCCACGGCTCCGTTGTAAATCGAATCTCCGTTTGCATCGGGATTTCCTATGCCGAGATGATCCCAATGAGCGGTATATATTATGTACTCATCAGGCCTCCTGGTTCCCGAGATCTTCGCAATCACATTATGCGAAACATTGTAAACTGCTTTTACCCTGACCCGGATGGAAAGTTTCTCGCCCAGCGATATTGCTTTGAAACCATGTTTGTTGGCCTGCAGAAGCAGTGCCGTATCTTTCCCCGCAGCAGCCAGTAATTTTTTTGTTGCATCGGCACTAACCCAGCCTTTCAAATCGCAGTGATGTTGATTACTGCCTCTCTTATCCAGATAAAGATTCGATGTTCCCCAGGAGTTTTGCACTACGCTAAACGGATAACTGGCTGCTGCTGTATTGTGAATAATCAGGCAGGCTTTCGCTCCCTGCCGGGCCGCTTCCTCGTATTTGTAGGTCCACCTCCCATAGTAGGTCATGGTCCTGCCTTTGAAAATACTGGTGTCTGCAGTTCCAAAACCCGGATCATTCACCATGACCAGCACCACTTTCCCCTTCACATCAATTCCCGCATAATCGTTCCAGTTATATTCGGGAGCCACCACACCATATCCGGCAAATACGAGTTCATCCCGGTCGAGTGAAATAACAGAATCCGTATTTTCAGTTGTAAGCACAAAATCCTTAAATCTTTGCAGATTAAAATTTCCTTTGGAAAACTCCACTTTCATCAGCGAGTCAGCATTTGTTGTGATCGCTACCATCGGCACATCCTGCAAATAACTGTTCCCATTTCCCGGTTCCAGGCCCAGCGACCGGAATTTGTTTTGGAGATAATCCAGCGTCCGTGTTTCTCCCAAAGTAAAAGGTTTTCTGCCCTGAAAGGAGTCCGAGGCCAGCACAATAATATGTTGTACAAGACTGTCCCTGTTGAATGTAGAACCTAATGTTTCGTCCTTGTGAGCGGCGGGGTTACAGGATTGCAAGACTGTGACTAAAGCAAATAGAAAATAAACTACGGGGTTAATTTTCGGATTCGTCATAACAATTTCATTACGCGGATCTTAGCCATCGCGAATTTAGAGAAAGAAAATTCATTTATTTGGGTCAAATATAAATGAGTTTTTACATTTTGATTACCTGCTTTTATTAAGCATGATGGATTTAATAACCCGAGAATGTAGCCGACAAATGGTACCGTGTGTACTTTAATGACAATTAATCCGAAACCCGATCAATGATCCGAAGATTTTTCCCCGCCTTCAATACTTCGGCGATTAACGCAACATTCGAATTCAATGCGCCTGTTATTATTACCAGGTCGATCGAATGATCTTCGGTAATCGAATGCAAGTCGTGGACAATTTCCGCTTCGGGATAATAATGATTATATACTTCTCCCCCGGACTTTCCACTCAGAAGAATCTTCTTCAGCACATGCCCTTTTGATATTTCCACCTGCGAAATGGTATATACCGATTTTACGGGGCCTAAACTAATCAGGCTGATATTTTTAGTCATGATATTTAATTTTATACTACAACCGTTACTTTAAGAAAGTTGGCAGGTATGGTCGTCGAAAACTCGTGAATGCTTTGGTTCTGGCTGTTAAACAAAACTTCCAGTTCATGCTGCAGTTCAGATGCCCTGCCATTCTTTTCAGCCGCATCAAAAGCATTCATGGTAGGGCCATAAAAGTTTTTGAACTGTTTGACAAATGCTGAGGGGGAATAGGATGCCTTAAATGTAAATTTCTCTGTGGTGAACGAGATATTTTCCTTTTTTATACCGGCGCCCACAAAACGTGCTGTAACATGATCTTCTACGCCCCACAACATCGGACTGACGAAGCCATCCGGCGGCGGCGGTGTATAGGCCGAACTGATCTTCAGTATCTGTGCGACCAGTGTAGGATCTCCCGGTATCCAGTTGCCCATCACAATTCTTCCGCCCGGGCGGGTAACCCGAACCATTTCTTTAGCCACATCCAAAGGCCTGGGTGCGAACATGGCTCCGAAGATGCTAACGACGAGATCAAAATACTGATCGTCCAGATCATGCAAATTGGAAGCGTCCCCTTCCGTGAAAATGCAATTGGTGAGGCCTTCAGCTTTTGCCCGGTTATTCCCGGCTTCCACCAGGTTGCTTGCAATATCGACGCCTAAAACCTGGGCACCGAGCCGCGCTTCCGGTATGGCCGTTGTGCCATCGCCGCAGCCAAGATCAAGAACCTTAAGTCCTTTGGTGATATTCAATTTGCTGACCAGTGCGGTGCCGCTTTCCCTCATGGTATCGGCAATCCGGGTGAAGTCACCTTTTTCCCACAACGCTTTATTTGGATTCAGCAATACTGTATTTGAATTCATTGAGTCTTAATTTTTGGCAATATTAAGACTCATCGGGGGCGGCAGTACCCGATAATTTTTTAACGGCGGTTTCTGACTGAATTTTAGGGCGATGTTCCCGTTTGTCATTTTCCCATTGGAGCGAAATGAATACCCTATTCCATGTCATAGCTTCTCTTCAAAAACAGGACAAAGCCGTTTAAATATTCAAGATGCCTTTTTAACAGGCTGTTATAACCACGCAGCACTATGGTATAGGTCCAATAATTATTATAAAGCAGGGATAACTTTTCTTTATCGTGAGAAATTAAAACATAGATGTCAGAAGGTATTTTATTAGTCGCTTCATAGGATTGAAAGAATTTATGGGTAACCGTGCCGTCCAATATTTGCTTAAAAGAATTCCAGGTCTGAACATAATAATCGGTAAGGAACTTTTCCTGAAGTCTTATATCATTGTTTTTGGATTCATATAACGCAATACTGTCCGCCACCTTATTTGTTTTAATCAGACTGTAACCTCCTGCGTTTCTTAATTGTACCAGGGTCAAATCATTAAATTCGAACAGGTGTAAAGAGACCGTGTGTTGGACAGCATAGTAAAATATAGAATCCTGAACGCCAATATTTTCATAATTGTTTTTTGATATTTTCATTAAAGAGTCAATGCCCCTTAATTCCAAATCATTTCTGTTGATCAGGCCCTTCAATTCGGAAGTGTCATTTTGTATATTGTGGATTAGGCCGGTTATATAATCTTTCTCGCGATTTTTTTCGGATAGATTTTCACGGATGGTTTCCGCAAAAAACCCAAGTGTGACCGCCAAAAATATCATCAGGAATTCCAAAAGATACTCTTTCCATTTTTTTCTGTTATGATGAAGATCGGGGTGATGGTGCACTTCCATGTTGATGTATTGATCAGCAGTTATATG
>JBGPBW010000157.1:0-11659 GCA_041481385.1 Puia sp. | reverse complement strand
CACCCAGCAGCACGAGGAGCGCCGGGCGGACGTCGGCGACCATATCCCGATGGAGCGGCACGACTGATGCGCCCCACCCCTTGTCATCCGCGGGATAGAGTTGCTCAAGGCGGATGACCGCGATATCTTTCCGGTTTTCGCTAACCTGCCTTTCAGCGAGTTCAAAATAAATTTTCCCTGTGCAGAACAATACCTTTTTTACCTGGGCTGGTTCGCCGGCAAACCGGTCGTCGATCACTTCCTGGAATCCACCTTGAGTAAAATCGGTAATATTTGAATAACTGCCCGGGTGACGAAGATTCGCCTTGGGTGAAAAATTAACCAGTGGTTTCCGGAAAGGCCAGGCCAGCTGACGCCGCATCGCATGAAAATAATTTGCGGAAGTCGTGATATTTGTGATCACCATATTGAGTTCGGCACACATTTGTAAGAATCTTTCCATCCGCGCACTGCTGTGTTCGGGGCCCTGGCCTTCATATCCATGCGGAAGGAGCAATACCAGTCCATTCATGCGCTGCCATTTCTGTTCGCCAGCTGCAATGAACTGGTCGATCATGGTCTGGGCGCCATTACAGAAATCCCCGAATTGCGCTTCCCACAATACCAGGCCATTGGGATTAACGAGTGCATACCCGTATTCGAAGCCCAACACACCATATTCACTGAGCAGTGAATTATAAATTCTGAATTTCCCGTTCGCATCCGGAATCCTGCTGAGCCGGTTATAGGACTCATCGGTCTTTTCGTCGCGGAGTACGGCATGGCGATGGGAAAATGTCCCGCGGCGTACATCCTGTCCGCTCATACGTACATCATGTCCATCAAGCAGTATACTGCCATAGGACAGCAATTCACCGGAAGCCCAGTCGAGTTTTTGTTCCTCGTTGAATAACTTCTGTTTGTCCTGGAGCAGTTTTTCAATTTTCTTGAGCGGTGTAAAAGTTTCAGGCCAGGCCATCATAGCACTGAATATTTTCTTCAGGTCAGCCTCTGAGATAGCGGTTACCGGCGACTTCTCAAAATCAGCCTGTTTGGCCCTGCGCAAACTTCTCCACCACATTTCCGGTTGCTGATAGGTATAAGGCAATGGTTTTTGTTTTACTTCATCCAGCCTTTCCTGCAGATCGTTCCAGAATTTTTTTTCCATGTCTTTGGCCAGGTCCCTCGCTTCACTTTCGCCATTTTCGATAAGAAACTGGGTGTATACTTCGCGGGGGTTGGGATGTTTATCAATGAGTGCGTAGAGGAGTGGTTGGGTAAACTTCGGGTCATCACCTTCATTGTGTCCATGACGGCGATAGCAAACCATATCTACAAAAATATCTGAATTGAATTCCTGCCTGTAACGGGTTGCAATTTCAGCGCATTTTACAGTTGCCTCCGGATCATCACCATTCACGTGCATAACGGGTGCATGCATGGCAGAAGCCAGTGAAGTGCAGTAATCCGAACTTCTGGCTTCATCAAAATCTGTTGTGAATCCAATCTGGTTGTTGATTACAAAATGTATCGTGCCGCCTGTATAATATCCATCGAGGTCGCACATCTGCAATACTTCGTATACAATACCCTGACCGGCAACTGATGCATCTCCATGGATGAGTATGGGAAGAATTTTATCGAAATCGCTGGCATACATAATATCGGCCTTTGCCCGGGCGAAACCGACCACTACCGGGTCGACCGCTTCCAGGTGCGATGGATTCGGCATGAGTTTGACATGAACTTTTTTATTGGACGGAGTAGTCAGTTCACTTCCGAAGCCCAAATGATACTTTACATCTCCGGTGCCCATGGTCTGATCAGGCTTGGCAGTTCCTTCAAATTCGCTGAAAATCTGTTCATAGGTTTTGCCGAGGATATTCGCAAGAATATTCAGGCGGCCCCTGTGTGCCATACCGACGACCACTTCCTGAACATCATATTCCGCTGCAATATTGATCATCGCGTCCAGCGCCGGAATTGTTGTTTCGCCGCCTTCCAGCGAAAATCTTTTCTGACCGATGTATTTAGTATGAAGGAATTTTTCAAACATGACGCCTTCATTCAGCTTCTCCAGGATCCTCTTTTTCTTTTCCAGCGGTATGGGTTCGATAAATTTTTTCTCCATTTCAGCGGTAAGCCAGTCCACTTTTTTCTGGTCACTGATGTACTTGAATTCAATACCCACGTGCTGGGCGTAACATTTTTGAAGATGGCCGAGGATATTCCGGAGACTGGTGGTACCCAGGCCGATCAGGTTGCCGGCAAAAAAGGACTTGTCCAGGTCTTCTTCCGTAAAACCAAAGAAACCCAGGTCCAGATTGGCGCCTCGGTCCTTCCGCGGGCGGATGGGGTTGGTCAGGGCAATCAAATGACCCTTGTTCCGGTATCCGAGAATGAGCCGGTATGCGCCTAGTTCCTTTTTCCAGTCGACCCCGTCGGTCGTTTTCAGTACTGTTTCTTTGGAAACAGCCGCCTGACCATTGCCATTTTTGCCCTGGGTCATGGCAAAATCGAACCATTCAAAGAATTTTTTGAACTCAGGGTCAACGCTTTGCGGGTCTTTTATAAAATCCTGGTATAAACTTTCTATAAATGAGGGAGAAGAATTGGTGATGTATTGTAAGTCTTTCATTTTTTAGACATTAATCGCTCTACAAATATCGGCAAAAGAAACTTCCGGAATATTTTTCAATATTTGCCTGATTTTCCTACCTTTGCCGTCCAAAATTCTGAATGCATGGCTAATCATCGGGCAACGAAAAAAGACGTACGCAAAGCTTCCAAACGCCGGGACAGTAACCGCTATTACGGTAAAACAACCCGTAATGCCATCCGTGACCTGAAAGCCATTAAAGAACCAGCAGCAGCCGGTGCAAAAATGCCTGAAATTGCTTCACTCATCGACCGTCTGGCCAAGAAAGGCGTAATCCATAAGAACAAAGCAGCAAACCTGAAGAGCAAGCTGACACGCAGCGTGAATAAACTTGCTGTTAAAGCTTAAGGCCTAACGCCAAATTAATTTTAAAGCATTCCGCATATACCGGGATGCTTTTTTTGTAAATCGAATATTGTGTATCGTTAATCGATTCTGCGATACACGATACACGATCTACGATTTGTATTACGCCTTTAACATTATTCGTCCGGCGTTAAGCGTTAAGCGTTCGGCGTTAAGCTTCTCTCCCGTGACACTGCTTATATTTTTTTCCGCTGCCGCAGGGACAGGGATCATTCCTGCCCACTTTAGGGCCTACTTTGATGGGTTCCTGTTTAAGGGGTTCTGATGGTTCATAGTAATCACGACCTTCATCCGTGATCGGTCCGGCGCCTCCTCCGGCGGTTACGAGTTCATCTTTGCGCACTTTCATCTTACTCATATCTGTCTTCTGTTCCCGTCCTTCACGGATGGGTGTCTGTTGTTCCACCGGAATACCACAATGACAAAGGAAGCTAACGATGTCCTTATTCATATTACTGTCCATGGTCCTGAACAATTCAAAGGCTTCCATTTTGTAAATGACGAGCGGATCTTTTTGTTCGAGATAAGCCGTCTGCACGCTTTGTTTGAGGTCGTCCATGGCGCGCAGGTGTTCTTTCCAGGCTTCATCGATGATGGCCAATGTGATTTGCCGTTCGACGGCATTCATAAGTTCACGGCCATGTGTGTCCAGCGTTTTTTGCAGATTGGCCAGCACATTGATCACTTTCTTTCCATCAGAAAATGGTACGACGACATTTTCAATATGGCGACCCTGGTTCAGCAGAATATTTTTGAAAACGGGAACAGCATCTTTCTGCACATCGGCCATTTTCCTTTCATAATTCAGTGTTCCTTCTGCGTATAATTTATCAACGAGGAATTCAGCGGACTCCTTCAGGAATTCTTCTTCCGTAATTGCAGTATTAACGCCGAAATTCAGGATGACGGCCACTTTGAATCCTTCATAATCCTCCACATCGCGAAAGCTGTTCACCATACTTTCAGCCACAGAATAAAAGGCATTATCGAGGTCCAGGGCAAGCCGGTCACCAAACAAGGCGTGGTTTCTTTTTTTGTAAACCACATTACGCTGTTTGTTCATGACATCATCATACTCAAGAAGCCGTTTGCGTATGCCGAAATTATTTTCCTCCACCTTCTTCTGCGCCCGCTCAATACTTTTCGTTACCATACTGTGCTGGATCACTTCACCTTCCTTATATCCCATTTTATCCATCAGTGAAGCGATACGTTCACTTCCGAACATGCGCATCAAATCGTCTTCCAGGGCAGAGTAAAACTGAGTTGTACCGGGATCTCCCTGTCTTCCGGCACGACCACGCAGCTGGCGGTCTACACGCCTGCTTTCATGACGTTCAGTACCCACGATCGCAAGTCCGCCGGCTTCTTTCACGCCGGGTCCCAGTTTGATATCGGTACCGCGACCGGCCATATTGGTAGCGATGGTTACGGCTCCTGTTAAACCTGCCTCGGCCACAACCTGTGCTTCGCGCGCGTGTTGTTTTGCATTCAGTACATTATGCGGGATTTTTTTAACCGAAAGCATTTTGCTGAGCAATTCGCTCACTTCAACAGAAGTCGTACCCACCAGGGAGGGTCGTCCTGCTGCCCGCAGCCTTTCGATATCATCGATTACGGCTCTGTATTTTTCCCGTTTTGTTTTATATACAAGGTCCTGGGAGTCTTTTCGTATTGCCGGTACATTGGTGGGAATGGTTACAACATCCAGTTTATAGATGTCCCATAATTCTGCTGCTTCCGTTTCTGCTGTTCCGGTCATTCCCGCAAGTTTGTGATACATGCGGAAATAATTCTGCAGGGTTACAGTAGCATAGGTTTGTGTTGCTGCTTCAATCTTCACATTTTCCTTCGCCTCAATAGCCTGGTGTAAACCGTCGCTGTAGCGGCGGCCTTCCAGGATACGCCCGGTTTGCTCATCCACAATTTTGACCTGTCCGTCGAGCACAACATATTCAACATCCTTATCAAACAGCGTGTAGGCTTTCAGTAGCTGATGTACGGTATGAATCCGGTCGGCTTTAATGGCATATTCATTCAGAAGCGCTTCCTTCTGTTGGAATTTTTCCTCCGCACTCATTTCACTTTTTTCAATATCAGCGAGTTTGATGCCGATATCGGGCAACACAAAAAATTCGGGATCTTCGCCTTCACGGGTAATTGTATGAATGCCTTTGTCGGTCAGGTCAACTGAATTATTTTTTTCATCAATGCTGAAAAAGAGTTCACTATCCACCCTGGGCATTTCCTTTTGCTGATCGGCCAGGTAATAATTTTCTGACTTCTGCAGTTTTACCCGGATGCCGGGTTCGCTCAGGAATTTAATGAGGGCCCCGGTCTTTGGAAGTCCGCGGTGGGCACGCATCAGGGCAAGTCCGCCGTCTTTGGGATCGTCATTATTTTCGGCGAATTTTTTTTTCGCTTCATTGAGAAACTGATTGGTCACTTTTTTTTGCGCCTCCACCAGTCGTTCCACCCTGCTTTTCAACAAATGAAACTGCTGGTCGTCGCCCTTGGCTACCGGGCCCGAAATGATGAGCGGCGTACGGGCATCATCTATCAGCACGCTGTCCACTTCATCCACCATCGCAAAATGGTGTTTGCGCTGTACCATTTCATCAGGTGTATGCACCATGTTATCGCGGAGATAATCAAAACCGAATTCGTTATTGGTACCGTAAGTAATATCCGCCATATACGCTTTGCGACGAGCCTCACTGTTGGGTTCATGTTTGTCGATGCAGTCAACTGAAATACCCAGCCATTCGAAAATGGGACCATTCCATTCTGAGTCACGGCGTGCCAGATAATCATTTACGGTAACCAGGTGAACACCTTCACCAGCCAGTGCATTGAGGTAGGCCGGCAGGGTGGACACGAGGGTCTTGCCTTCTCCGGTAGCCATCTCAGCGATCTTACCGCTGTGCAAAACAGCGCCTCCAATCAGCTGCACATCATAATGTATCATATTCCAGGTTATGGCGCCGCCCGCAGCCGTCCAGCTATTGCTGTAAACTGCCTGATCCCCTTCAATTTTTACATAGTCTTTAACCACACTGAGTGAACGGTCGCGGTCGTTTGCAGTAGTGATCAACTGCGTATTCTCTTTAAAACGTCGGGCTGTTTCCTTGACTACAGCAAAAGCTTCGGGCAGGAGACTGTCTAAAACTTCCTCTATCAAATCGTCGCGTTTTTTCTTTAGCGCGTCCATTTCGATATACAAAGTGTCTTTGCCGGATATATCACTGAATGGCAGTTCCTCAGCCTTTTTCCCCAGGGCGGCGATGGATTCATCGATTTCCCGGAGATGATCTTTTATTCTTCCTTTGAATTCGTCTGTTTTTGCCCTCAACACATCGTTGGAAAGGGACTGGTAGGCAGCCACGAACTGGTTGATTTCCTCAACGCGCGGCATAATATTTTTGATATCCTTTTCCGACTTATTTCCTCCAAATAGCTTCGATATGAAACCGATCATATATACTGGGATTGAGTATGAATTTGAAAACTATGTCAAATATGGTGCTACCCCCGTTCCCGGGTCAAATTGACAGTTTGCAAAGGTACGTAATACAAGTGTGGAAGTGTGGAGGTGTGGAGGTGTGGAAATGGGTGATGGATTTTAGGTATTTTTTAAAAAAACTAAACCTTTTGATATTTTGTTAAATAATTTAGTATTTTCGCTAAAATGATTAGCGATGTCAGTAGCAGCACAAAACTTAAAATACCTCAGAAAACTAAGGGGGTGGACCCAGGAAGAATTTGCCACTAAGCTGAAAATCAAAAGATCCCTGCTCGGGGCATATGAAGAAGAAAGAGCCGAGCCCCGCCTGGACGTTCTGGAACTCGTGAGCGACATGTTCCGGGTGTCCCTGGACGAATTGCTGCGAAAAAAGATGCAGGATGTTAAGGGCAGCAATTACCTCGCGAAACGTCGTGCACAGAAAATGGCAGGCTTACCCAACCAGATTCAGCTGGTGCCGGTCAAAGCGGCGGCTGGTTATCTTGCTGGTTATGGCGACCCCGAATTTCTGGATGAACTGAACACGTTTACGTTGCCAATGCTCGCACCCGGAAACTACCGGGCATTTGAAATTGTAGGCGACTCCATGTTGCCAACACCCAGCGGATCTGTGATCGTCGCCGAAAAAATTGATAACATTGAAAATGTTCGGAGCAATCTGACCTATATCGTAGTATCACGCAATGAAGGGATCGTGTATAAAAGGGTGCTGAAAAATAATAAATTGAAAAATAAGCTCACCCTGGTCAGCGACAATACGGTTTTCCAGCCTTATACTGTTAACGCCGAAGATGTACTTGAAATCTGGAAGGCAGAAATGGTGGTCAGCAAGGCCAATACAGAGCAAAGATGGGATGTCAACCAGCTGGCCAGTCTCGTCAGCAATCTGCAAGACCAGGTAACGACGCTTAAAAGAAAGATGAACTGATTTTCGTCATCCGAGGAAAATAACTTTGAACCAAAATTTAAAATCACTGCAGACGGATGAGGTCGTGATTAACGATCGCGAATACCTGTTCTTCGGCTTCAGGATATATGATCGCAGTTCCGGTAAAGCGACTGAATGCAGGAAGGACTGCATATTTTTTCCCGAAATAAAAACAAGGAAAACATAGGGACTGTTTACCCGCACCCTGAATGCGGATACCTGGATGAATATGACCTGAAAAAAAATATGAGCGGCGATTTGACCGGGTCACTGCATATCCGGTTTTACCTTCGAGATGATCTGTGATGTCGTGCACAAAATGGAACTGTTGCCGGGAAAGCGTCTGAGGACTCAATAGTATGCCTGCATTTTTGTACCATTCTTCCTCCAGCACATCATGATTTCCCCTGATCAGACGAAAAGCGATATCCGGAAGGTCTGAACGCCATTTCAGAAATAAATCCAGCTCCCGGTTTGCGCGACTGTGAAACATGTCCCCTACTATTATCAGTTCACTCGGCTGAAAATACTGAATCTGGGTGATCAACCGCTGCAAGTCTTCTTTATAGACCAGGGCCGGCACCGCGATACCCGATTTTCTAAAATGACCGGTTTTCCCAAAGTGAAGATCCGATACAACCAGCGATTTTTCGTCTTCCCAGAACATGGTACGTTCGGTGGTAAGCCAGAAAGACTGATCAAGGATTTTATGAGAAACGGGTTTTTGCATCAGTGCAAATATATTTTATCTGACCCGCTTTTTCTCAAGATCGCGAGATAATTGCTGTTGCATTTTTTTCACCCGGTCTTCCAGTTTTTCAGAAGAAAGATCTTCACGCATACTGTCCACCTTCAGCGGGAAACAAAAGGGTGTAAGTTTTTCCGGAAACCTAAGTACGATCTTACTTTTTGCAATACGCTCCAGCATATTGCGAAGCCTCACTTCTTCCATTTGTTGTTCCATTACCTCGTTATAAGCCTGCCGCAATAACAGATTGTTGGGATCGTATTCACTGAACACATTAAATAACAGACCGGCTGAGGATTGCAGGTGTCTTGTTTTCTTGTATTCCCCGGGATAACCCTGAAAAATCAATCCGCCGATTACCGCTACGTCCCTGAATTTCCGGCGTGCCATTTCAGCGCTGTTTACACTCCGCTGGATATCAACAGTCAGTCCTTCCTCCGAAAAAAGTTCATACACATTGCTATCATCAACCGGAATGGGCTGGTCGCTCAGGAGTTCAAACCCATAGTCGTTCATAGCGAACGAAAAACTGATGGGCATTACGCGGCTGATCCGGAAAGCCAGGAGGGCCGCCATCGCCTCATGCACCAGTCTGCCTTCAAAAGGATATACGAATAAATGAAACCCATCGGGAGTTTCTATTTGCTCAATCAGTAATTCATTTTCTCTGGGAACATGCGACAAGGCATCCTGGAGTTCAAAAAGGGGTTTCAGGACACGCAATTCAATATCCATTTTCTCCTGACGCTTACTTTCTTTTTGCAGCAGTTCGTGAACTTCGTTGAATTTTCTGCGCAACATGCGACCCAGGTTGGCCGAGAGGGGCATGCGGCCACCATTCCAGCTGGGCACTTTGGCTTTTTTCGCATTGGATTTTTTTACAATAACGGTCATATCACGGATCATTACAAATTCCAGGTTTCTGCCGGCCAATGTAAATACGTCACCCGGATTCAATCGGGAAATAAAATATTCTTCTATCACACCCACATATCCTCCACTCAGGAATTTCACTTTCATCATGGCTTCACTTACAATCGTACCGATATGCAGGCGGTGCCGCATGGCGACCCGGCGCCCGTTGATTTTATATAAACCGTTGATGATTTCCACTTTGCGGAATTCATCATACTGCTGCAGTGCTTCCCCACCTTCGGTAATGAAATGCAGGATCCGTTGCCATTCATCTATTTTGATATCGCGAAAACAATAAGTGGAAGCGATCTCATCAAAAATTGTGTCAGGATAAAACCCTTCTCCGATGGCTAGAGTACCCAGATATTGAATCAGAACATCAAAGCAGAGCAACATCGGTTCCCGGCTTTCAATAACCTGTTCTTTCATAGCCAGTTTCAGCGCGGCCGCCTCCACCAGTTCCAGAGAATGGGTGGGCAGGAAATATATTTTACTCAGTTCGCCGGGCTGGTGTCCGCTGCGTCCTGCCCTTTGCAAAAATCTTGCGACACCTTTGGGAGAACCGACCTGAATGACGGTTTCTACCGGCCGGAAATCTACTCCAAGATCCAGGCTTGCCGTACAAACCACGGCTTTTAGTTTCCCACTATGCAGAGATTCTTCAACCCACAAACGGAGTTCCATGTCGATCGATCCATGGTGCAGGGCAATCGCACCGGATAGTTCCGGTGCCACATTGAGTATTTCCTGATACCATCGTTCGCTCATCCCACGGGTATTGATAAAGATCAGGGTGGTTCTGCTTTTTTCTATGATGGGTATTACTTTATGAATCAGTTTGATTCCCAGATGACCAGCCCAGGGAAATTTTTCAATTTCATCCGGGATGACAGATTCGACATCAATTCTTTTTTCAAGTTTGGCCTTAACGATAACCGGAGGATTTTTAATTTTTTTGAGGATAGGTGCAATCAAAACTTCCTGAGCCTGCGCGAGGTTACCAATGGTGGCTGAAATTCCCCAGATGGAAAACGCATAAGGAGCATCCGTTTCCCGAATACGGGCAATCCGGGAAATGGCCAGTTCTACCTGCACTCCGCGTTTAGATCCGAGCAATTCATGCCATTCGTCTACTGCCAGGATGCGGAGCGATTTAAAAATATCCGGATAATTTTTTTGGGCCAGTAGCAGATGCAGGCTTTCGGGTGTAATGATGAGCACTTCAGGCATCTGACGTTTCTGTTTCTGGCGTTCATTCATCTCCGTATCCCCATTTCGGATCCCCACCTGCCATTGCATGCCCAGTTCCGTAATCACTTCGTTCATGGCCCGGCCGATATCCTTGGCCAGGGCACGCAGCGGCGTTATCCAGAGCAAACGAAGGTGATTACGCGATTTTGTTTTGTAGGTATCCGGAAATTCGTTGATGAAATCTATGATGGCGCCCAGAAATACAGAAAAAGTTTTTCCACAACCGGTAGGCGCATTTACTAGGCCGGAATCAGATTGCAGGATATGCATCCAGGTTTCCTTCTGAAAGTCAAAAGGTGTTAGTCCCCTGGATTGAAACCAGGAACAGATCAATTGGTATCCGGGACTTTCTTTTAACTGCATGGTATTGGATTAGCTTATTCGTTAATCGTGTATCGAATATCGTTAATCGATCTACGATACACGACCCACGATAAACGATTAGAGGGTCTTCAAATATTCAATAACTGCTTTCCGCTCACTGTTGGTAAGTTTGTCACCATACCTGTGGCCATAGTTTCCATAACCCGGCAAAAGGGTATTGTATACTGTTGTACCACCGGGCCCGGGTTGTTCACTGTATTTCCATCCCACTTTTTCAAAATCATATTCCGGATTATCAAAATCACGGGACCAGTAAACGGGACGTTTGCTGCTATTCAGCAGGGATTCCAAATCGGGTACAGATCCGTTATGCAGATAGGGAGCTGTGATCCAGATACCATCCAGGGGAGGCGCGATATAGCCATTGAAAGGTTCAAGTTTTGCCGGATGGTCGCCCTGAGCGAACCAAGAATTATTAAACCACTCGATAAACTGATAACTCTGATAATTGCTCTTATATAAAAGTGAATCGGTTTGAATTTCTGATTCCGGTATCAGCAGGTTGGGATATTTTCCTCCGGCTCCATAATTGCCATGACATTTCGCACAATGCTGAACAAAAAGGATCCCGCCTTTTTTTGCCATCATTTTATTTACCGGGTTCGGGTAAACCGGTGCAGTGATGGAATTGATATAAGCCAGCACATCATTAAAATGTGCATCCACTTCGCGGGATTCTGCCGTGTCATTCACCGTGAGCAAATTGCTGGCCATCAGAAACCTTCCAAAATCGCCTCTTCCAAAACCATTATAGAACATCGCGTTTTTTTTCTTCAGCATCCACCAGGCCGGCACATCGGTGGGAATCACTTCTGCTGACAACTCCAGCATAGCATCGTCACTCCAGCGAAAGGTTTTTGGATCACGATGACTGGCGAGCAGGGCTGCCAGCCGGTCTGCCGTGTT
>JBGPBW010000156.1:0-11673 GCA_041481385.1 Puia sp. | reverse complement strand
TAAAAATCCCCCAAAAATTATTTTTAAAAATATTTTTTATGGCACCGGCAAACAGCATTTTTTAGAAAAAAACTAAGTGTAAATACTTACATGCAGACCAAAATATTAGGTTCAACTATTTTTTTTCATGATTTATTTTTTATCTATCATGCATCGAAATATTAAAATCGCGTGAAAAAAATACAGATTTTGTCGTTCCTTTTTTCCGGATTTAGTACCCTGGTCAGCGGACAAAGCTTTCAGACAATACAACCCGCCGCCCTCGGCGTTCATTTTTTATATGCTGTTTATAAAAACCCCTACAACAGTGAAGGAAAGGATTATAAATCGGGCGTTGCCGGCCTTGCGGTGAGTTATCAAAAAGGTATTTCAAATAAAATTGAACTCAGCACCACAGTGTCCGGTTCTCTATTGGATTTCTTTAACAAAAAAAATATAAGTCTGGGAAATAATGAGAAGCTCCTCCTATTGGAATGGGACGTTTCAACCAGATATAAATTACTCAAAACAAAAAAAACGGTAGAACCTTTCATCCAGGCCGGTTTGGGTGGATCTTATTATAACAATTATCTCGGTTTATATTTCCCAATAGGACTGGGTTGCCAGATAAATATCAGCTCTTCATCTTTTATCCTGATCAACCTTCAACATAGATTTGCTCTCACCACCAATCAGGACAATCATTATTATTTTAGTCTGGGGTTTGCCGGTATTGTTGGCAAATCAAATTCCAAAATCTCCAAAAATCTACCTGCAACGCCTAAGGATACTGATGGAGATGGGATCGTTGATTTGGAAGATGCCTGTCCAACTATTCCGGGTGTTGCACATTATCATGGGTGCCCGGTACCAGATAGAGATGGAGACGGAATTAACGATGAGAAGGACAGCTGCCCGGATGTTCCCGGAATCCTGCGTTACAAAGGATGTCCTATTCCAGACCGGGATGGAGACGGGATAAATGATGAAATTGATCATTGCCCTGATACGCCTGGCATATTAAAATATCAGGGCTGTCCGATCCCGGATCGGGACGGGGATGGCTTAAATGATGAGGAAGATGCTTGTCCGGACGTTCCGGGTCCGATTTCCAATAGAGGTTGTCCTCTGCTAACTGAAGAGTCAATAAAAAAAATTAAAAAGGCTGCAGAAAATTGTTTTTTTGAAACCGGCAAATATACACTTCTGCCAAAATCTTTTGCCTCATTAAATGAGGTTGTAGTACTATTGAAAAATGACAGTACCATACTTCTGAATATTGAGGGGTATACAGATAATGTTGGAAAACCAAAGGATAATCAGATTCTTAGTGAGAACAGGGCGAGGTCGGTAATGATCTATCTGATATCCAATGGAGTTTCTGCTCCACGACTACACGCACAGGGATTCGGGCAGTCAAACCCTGTTGCCGACAACAAGTCTGCTAAAGGCCGCGCAAAAAACAGGCGAGTGGAGATTAAATTTAAAACCATTTTTACGTCGGGAACCTAATAGCAAACACGGGGAGGTACTACCTCCGTGGTATAAAATTTGCAAAACAGGTAGGAAGTATGGTCATTACGGGTATATGTAGAGGGAAATCAGGGACTTCAACAGCGGAATAGTAAGATGGATTTATTATTTATTCATTATAAGAAACAAAAGCTATTGGTAATCTTCTCTACATTATCGCGGTCGTTTTAGTTATTATATGGGCTATCGGGTTTTTCGGTTATTCAGCAGGCGCATCGTACATATTGTGGCGTCGGGTTGGGCAGACTGTGCGGATGGTGTTTAAACCCGGCTTTATGAAAAACCCTGATCCGGCCGTTCAGTTGTATCACTTTCTTCTCAAACGGAATGGTATTTTCTTCAGGAGGCACAACTTCGTCAGCATCGGCACACAGGATCAATATCGGATAATGTCCCCCCGGAAAACAAAATCAAAACCCGCATATCCGTAGAATGAAAATCTCGCAAAAAATGATTGTTAAATTGGGCAGTCTCCCAAACCTCACGGCGTATAGCCATAAATACGCCAGCTACATTTACAACATTTTCAAACAGAGCGTTGCGTGGATTGCTGTACAGATGAATGGTTTTTCCATCGTTGTCTTCATGGAAAATATTGCACAAATCATATTTCAATATGCCAGTCGACCATCCGGAAAGTGCGTTGCTTTTATATTTGGAACTGGCAATTCCGATTAATCCGGTTTTAGGATGCTCTTCGAAAGCTTTTAATAAATTCTCTGACCGGTTTTTTGTTTGGACACAGATGTCTTCCTGAATAAAACACCAGTATGGATATTTAGCGCGGACAGCAAGCAGGTTGTAGACTTCTGAAATTGGCTTTTTATCAGTGCGATTATGCCAAACAAGCAACTCATATTCATGTTTAATAGTTTCCTGAATATTTATTTTTAATCTATCTAGGAAAACATCATTTATCGAACATATCAGAATGGAAAACATATTTAAGCCGGATTATAGAGAATTGAGTCGTTCTCTGTAAATTGGGTGCTTGTTGAAATAATATGCATGCAAAATAAGTCGTTTGGTAAAAATATCCTTCACGGTTTCCGGCTCCGGATGAGCAAGATATTCATAATCCTTATAGACAGGTCAACATTGGACCTATAAAGAAAATAATCTTAAAAAATCAATATCCTATTGAATACGTACCCATCAGCTTTTCGGAAAAACGCTCTCTTACTATAATCCTACAGAATTACTTCACGGATTACATGAAATTTCCGTAGATCAAATTTATAAACAACAGCTACCTGCTTTGCCATTTATTATTGACTGTGGGGCAAATATTGGTCTCAGCGTTATTTATTTAAAACGATTATTTCCCAGTGCACGAATTTTGGCGTTTGAGCCGGATGAAAAAAATTTTATTCTACTGACGAAGAATATTGCGGCATTTGGGTTTGAAAATGTGGAAGCACGACAAGAAGCAGTATGGATCGACAATACTCAGCTTCAGTTTTCAGGTGATGGGGCCATGAACAGCAGAATCGACTTCGGTTCTTCCAAAAACTCAGTACCAGTAAGAGCCATCCGTCTCAGGGACTTCTTAAACAGACCGGTGGATTTTTTAAAGCTAGATATAGAGGGGGCAGAATATCAAGTCATGAATGATATTACGGGAAACCTGCATTTTGTCCGGCATCTGTTCCTGGAATATCATGGTTCCTTTACGCAGAATAAGGAATTGGCGCGACTTTTTGCGCTGCTTGTGGATAATGGATTTTGCTATTATATAAAGGAGGCGACTTCTATTTATGATAATCCGCTGAATCCGGTAAAAAAGCCGGATATGCCTTATGATATTCAACTGAATATTTTCTGTTTTCGTAAACCCAATGAGACAACGCGTAACGATGACAAAATGGAATGATTTGGAAAAGATCTTTTTTGAAAAAGACCGTAAACTAATTCACAAGTGGAGGCATTATTCTAAATAACGTTAGGCATTTCAACCGGATTAGAGGCAGAAAAATAAATGTTTTGGAAATTAGTAAGACTCAAGTAAAAAAGTGAGTTTTTGGGCAATGACTTTCACTCTGATCTTCTTAAATGTTCCGATTTAAAAGACAGATTAGCTGTTAATTGTTAGTTATGTATAATCAAAACAGTAGACCTATTCTGCCGAATTCTACGGTTTATATTTATAGTAAGACAATGCCGAATTCGTGGAATCATAGATCGTAAGGTGGTCATTTGTCAAATTAACAATCCTCGCATAATCAGGATTTGGATTGTGAATCAAAAGTTCTGTGCTATCAGAATTTCTAAATGTGTATGTGTAGTTATAATAAATTCCATTATAAAAAAATAGTTGTCCGCCATCAGGCCACATTACAACAATAGCATCGTCTAAATTCTGGGTATTATTTGTTCCGCCTCTTGCATAAACACGTGTTCCTGGATTTGATCCGGTATAATTCTGATAAAGAGAATCTACTATCCATTGTTTTCCGAGAAGAAGGCTTGAAATTGGAGTTACTTTTACAATGACTGTATCAGTTTTTGTTTCTGTTTTTGTACATGATGAAATGGGCATTTGGAATGCAAATAATATCAATACAACAGATAAAAGGCAAGATAATTTCTTCATAATCGTTATTAAGGGTATATTAAGTATATTTTAAATAGTCTCTCGAATTGGTTATAAATTCGCCTCTAAAAATAATTAATAATGCCTATTAGCAAAGTTTATTGTGCCCGATTTGTGGAAATAGAGGTTCTTTGTTGATGAAATAAGGGTAAACACTTAGATGAATTGGATAACTGGTTGATTTTTTTAGGGTTGATACACATCAAGAAATTGTCATGGTATCAGAAAAACGAATTGTAGTAAGGTTATTTGTAACTCCTCGGAATTTCGATTTAGATGATAATAAATATGTAAGGCGATTGGAAGAATTTTTCTGTTGAACCTATGATGAGAATTTCATTATTTATTGGAGGCTGCCTTTATTTTTTACTGTTTTATTCAGTTCATACTTATGGACAGACAGATAATTCAGCAACTAAAAATTTGCAGAACTCAAAAATACCGGAAAACCAAAAATCAAAAAGTCTTGGTTTAGTGACTGCCGGATTTACAGCACCTGATCAGGTATGTACAAATACCCCTTTTCAAATTGTCAACACTTCAACTGGGGCGACCAGCTATTATTGGAGCTTTTGTGTGGCAAATTCAACTTCCGTAGCCAATGGAGTAAATTTAGGCAACCCTGGCGGACTTTTGAACGGTCCTGTTTTTACTGATCTGGCTCAGGACATTAGTGGAAATTATTTTGTATTCGCTGTAAATAATTATACCAACGAGATTACAAGAATGAATTTTGGGAATAGCCTGTTGAATGTACCCGTAGCTGACAATCTTGGAAATTTTGCGGGTGCGATTCCGAGGAATACAGAGGGAATTCAATTAGTTAATGTAAATGGCAGTTGGACGGCGATAATAGTTGGAGGGGATCCCGTATCCGGCAATCCTTCCAGCGTTGCAAAGATTGATTTCGGAACCTCCCTGGCTACAACGACACCATTCGCTGTAAATTGGGGTAACATTGGCGGATTGTCTTATCCCACTGATTTGTATGTTTTTGCGCAGGGAGGCAATTGGTACGGATATACTGTTAATTCTAGAAGCAATAGTATTTCACGACTTAATTTTGGAGCTGATTTTTCTACTGCGCCTTCAGGAATAAATTTGGGTAATATTGGAAATTTAAACGTACCTGTGGGTATTGGAGCCATAGACGATGGTGGAAATTGGTACTTATTTATAACAAACAATGGAGATGGGACGCTTACCCGGCTTGATTTTGGAAACTCACTTTTAAATGCTCCCGGTTCCCAAAATATCGGAAATCCCGGAGGAACGCTCAATAATCCAAGGGATATATCTTTCATTAAGTTTTGCGACGGAATTAAAGGTTACATAGTCAATTGGACCGGTAACACGACGATTCAAATGGATTTCGGCAACAATTTAACCGGAATTCCAAATCCAACGTCTCTGGGCAATTTGGGTAATATGGATTTCCCGCATTCGTTATCTAAATTCTTTAGGGCAAATAATGATATTTTTGCATTTGTCACGAATGTGAATTCAAATACAATTACCCGTTTACGCTTTGCTGGTTGCAACTTACCGGGATCGACACTTCAAAATCCTTCTCCGACTACCTATGGCCAACCGGGTGTTTATGACATCAATTTAATGATTGATGTTGGCCTTCCGACACAGACCTCCTTTTGCAAGCAGATCCTGGTCAACGATTGTTCGAACCAAAATTGCAATAATTGGCTTAGTGTACCCTCATATCAATCTTTTGTTCAGGTTGGTGACCTGGATGTCAGCGGTGATCAAATCACAGTTGAAGCAGTATTCAACAGAACAGCCCCGTATTCAGGAGGCCCTCTATTTGCCGGTGATCTTGTCTCAAAGCACTGGGATCCGGGAAATGTTAATTACCTGTTACGTCCGAGCGATGCCGAGATAACAACAACAGATGGAATTTATCATATTACTCCCCCGGTATGTGATATTGAATTGAATAAGATTTACCATGTTGCAATGGTTTACGATGGGGTTTCACTTAAATTTTATAGAAATGGGTTTTTATTAAGTCAGACCCCGGTTTCCGGAAACCTGTTCCAAAATGATTTTCCTACTCAAATAGGACTGTATAATGGTAATTTTTATAATACCAATTTAATCGGATACATTAATGAGGTAAGGATATGGAACGTTGCCAGAACACAGGCACAGATTCAGGCCAATATGAGTACTTCTTTGCCATCTCCGGCAACACAGCCTGGATTACTGGCATATTACATTTTCAGTAGTCTTTTGAATCAGCAGGGAAATCCGGCATGGGACGGCACACTAGGTGGATCTGCAACAATTAATCAAACGAATTCTATTTGTAATTTTGTGGCTGATAATGATTGTTGTCCGGCAATTACAGGAACATTTACCGGCAATGAAATCTGCACGGGTAAAAATGGCCTTTTGGCATTTCATCCGACATCATCACCGTTAAATCAACCGTACACGCTTTTCTTTAGCGATCAGGTAAATAATTATTCACAATCTAATGTTCAGGACGGTATTCCTTTCACAGTTCCAAATAATCCAACAGTTACAACAAGTTACCCATTACTTAAAATAACCGATGCGGCAAGTTGCACAACATTAATATCTAATGAGTCCGCCACAATCACGGTTGACCCCCCCGGTCATTTTATCATTACACCAGACACAAGTATATGTGCAAATGGAACAGTACAATTAAATGTTTCCGGGGGCCAGGGATATGTCTGGTCACCAGCTGCATACCTTAACAATAGTATGATCGCTAATCCCGTCGCCAGTCCTCCCCTGCCAACGAATTTCTTTGTAACCGGACTTGATCCGAATTCGTGTGTAATAGTTGACTCTGTTTGGATTGACTTTAGGCCAGTACCGGTTTTTAATGCACCTGAAGACCTGTCAACTTGTAAGGGAGTTTCAGTTGTCTTAAAGGGCAATAACGATCCAAAAAATCTATACACATGGACTCCATCAGCTACTCTTGATAATCCCAGTTCCGCCAACCCCATTGCAACACCTGTTCAAAATACGGTTTATAGTTTGCATATTTCCGATCCCCTTTGCACACAATATGATTCGAATTTTAATGTGATGGTCACCGTCAATCAGCCTCCTTTGATTACAACACAGAAATCAAACGATATCGATTGTTCAAATTTGACATCACACTTAAGCGCAAATGGAGCCGCAACTTACAGCTGGCAGCCAGCGACAAACTTAAATGATCCGAACAGTGCCTCGCCTGTCGCAACTATCGCAGCAACGACGAATTTTGTGGTGCAGGGAACGGCGGCGAATGGGTGTTTTGCATACGATTCCATTACAGTTGTTGTAACTAAAACAGGTCAGAATGCTTTTTCGGTGCCCAATGCCTTCACACCAAATCACGATGGTGTGAACGATTGTTTTGGTATTCGGAGCTGGGGTGATGTGACGCTATTGGATTTTGCGATTTATAACCGCTGGGGTCAAAAAGTATTTGAAACGAAAAACCCCTCTGATTGCTGGGATGGCACATTTCAGGGCCAGCAACAGGATACGGGCGGTTTTGTCTATATCATTAAAGCCAAATCTTTCTGCGGTGATATAATGCGTAAAGGCTCGCTAATGCTTATCCGTTAACATAGAGAGGAAAAGATTTAAACCCTTCTTTTTTTCTTCGTTCAGTTCATAACTCAGAAAATCGGTATAGTAACTATAAAGGTTCATGGAATGTGCGGGTTCATTTTTTATCGCCTCCTGAATATTTTGCAGGCCAAATGCATTCGCCTGATCAAAACGCTCCACCCATGTGGGGTTTAATACTTTATTGCTGATCCAGGCGGCAAATACAAAGGGCAGGCCGGTCATTTCCTTCCAGGCCTCTCCCAGGTCGTAGACATAAGCAGAAGAAGACCTGAGCGCTAATGCCCGGTCTCCGATAACTACTGCAGCGGTATTACCCCCAATTCTGCTGATAAAATCAGGGCCGGCATGTTCAAACACCGGATTTTTTTTCCAGTGTTTTCGAAACAATATTTCTGCCAGTGCTACTGAAGTCCTGCTCTGATAATCCAATAAAACCCTTTCTATTTCTCCCAAAGGTCTTTCACTGAATAGACAAACAGATGCCACAGGTCCATCGCATCCGATGCAAAACCGGGTGTTAAAATGGTACTCAGCCATGTTGTGAATTATCGATACCGGAACCAGTCCAATATCGATGTCATCTGTCAAAAGCATATCAGCAATTCTTGAGGGATATTCGGTCACCAGTGAAATTTCACGGATAATAGGTGAATTTTTGATTCCATAGAGGAGCGGTTTGGTATTTAAATAACTCACAGCGCCTACCCTTATTTTTCTGTCCAACGCGATTAGTTTAAATTTGACAGCAAAAGTAGGCAAGGCACACGATAATCCCTATTTGCAAAAGAGCTTATGGAACTTCATCCCCTGACAGCTATTTCACCTTTAGACGGCCGGTACCGTAATCAATTACAGGATTTGGCAGCCTATTTCTCTGAATATGCGCTGATCAAATATCGTATTGAAGTTGAAGTTGCCTACTTTCTTTTTCTTGCTGACAAGAAATTTTTCTCCATTACCACAAATACCCGGAAACACTTATTGGACACTGTAGAAAATTTCAGTCTGAAGGATGCCCTTGAGATAAAAAAAATTGAAAAAACAACAAACCATGATGTAAAAGCGGTGGAATATTTCCTGAAATCCAGACTGGAACAAACCAAAAATGCAATAACCAGAGAGTGGATTCATTTTGGACTTACTTCCCAGGATATTAACAATACAGCCATTCCACTGCTTTGGAAACACGCCGTGGAAATGGAATACCTTCCATTTGTATTAAACCTGAAAAAACAGCTTTCGCTGCTCGCCAGTGACTGGCGTAATACCCCAATGCTCGCACGAACGCATGGCCAGGCGGCATCACCGACCACGCTGGGTAAGGAAATCATGGTTTTTGTGGAAAGACTCGAAAACCAGATTGAACTGTTGATCCAGATTCCCTTTACCGCCAAATTCGGTGGCGCAACAGGCAACTTCAACGCGCATTTCGTTGCCTTCCCTGCCCGTGACTGGGCTAAACTGGGCAATGAATTTGTTGAAAAAAAACTGGGCCTGAAGCGCCAGCAGTTCACCACACAGATCGAACATTACGATATGCTGGGTGCGCAGTTTGACTGCATGAAACGCATCAACACGATTCTCATTGATTTTTGCCGGGATCTGTGGTCCTACATTTCCATGGATTATTTCAAACAGCTTGTGAAAGAAGGGGAAGTCGGTTCCTCAGCCATGCCGCATAAAGTGAATCCCATTGATTTTGAAAATGCAGAAGGAAATCTGAGTCTGGCGAACGCTCTTTTTGAGTACCTGTCCGGAAAACTTCCTGTTTCCCGTCTGCAGCGCGATTTGACAGACTCCACAACACTCCGGAATATCGGAGTTCCTTTTTCACATACAATTCTTGCACTCAAGTCCATTGAAAAAGGACTCGGTAAACTCGTATTGAATAAGGAAAGGCTGGTATTTGACCTGGAGAATAACTGGGCAGTTGTAGCTGAAGCGATCCAGACCATTTTACGCCGGGAAGATTATCCAAAACCTTATGAAGCCCTGAAAGAACTTACCCGGGGAAAAAATGGAATCACCCGACAGGCTATTCACGAATTTATTGACAGGCTGGACGTGACGCCTGTATTAAAGAAAGAGTTGAAGAAGATTAGTCCGCATAATTACACGGGAATAAGACTGAAATAGTATGGGAGTATGGGAACAAGGAAGTATGGAATTATGCGAACATGAGAGTATGGGAGTGTGGGTTTATGGTAAAATGTATATTTAAAAATTGCTGTTCACACTCTCATACTTCCACACTCTCATACTTCCATACTTCCTTGTTCCCATACCCTCATACTCCCATACTCTCATACTTTATTTGTGTATTTCTGAAGTATAGTGAAAAGTAATATCCGGATTATTGCTGATTTCTGTTTTCAGGAACCATTCGCTCTGCGCGAGGTAAACCATATGTCCATCCTTATCTTCAGCGATATTATTCTGTTTGAAACGGGCAAAATCAAGTAATTTTTTCTCATCGGTACTGGTGATCCAGCAGGCTTTGAAAAATGGCAGGGTATTAAACTGTACGGATGCTGAATATTCATGTAAGAGCCGGTATTGAATTACTTCGAATTGTAATTCACCCACGCATCCGATGATTTTTTTATTCCCGCCAAACTGGGTGAATAACTGGGCTACGCCCTCATCAGTCAATTGCAATAATCCTTTTTCCAGTTGTTTGGTTTTCATGGGATCCTTGTTTTGAACCTCTTTAAATATCTCAGGGGAAAAAGAAGGAATGCCTGTGAAATAAAAGTTTTCGCCTTCTGTCAGTGTATCGCCAATCTTGAAGTTACCGGTATCAAACAGGCCGACCACATCGCCGGGATATGCTTCCTCAATCACATCTTTATCGCGGGCCAGGAAGCTATAGGGATTGCTGAATCGAATATCTTTATTTAGTCTGACGTGGTGAAAATATTTATTACGTTCAAATTTTCCGCTGCAAACGCGAATGAAGGCAATGCGGTCCCGATGACGCGGGTCGAGATTAGCATGGATTTTAAAAACAAAACCACTGAGTTTCTCGTCCTCCGGACAGATCACACCTCCTGTCGTAGGCCTGCACTGTGGCACCGGAGCAATCCGTACAAAACTGTCCAGCATTTCCCGAACACCGAAATTATTAATAGCAGATCCGAAAAACACCGGTGCAATTTTTCCGCTCAGGTAGTCTTGGACATGCAGCGGTCCGTATACACCGTCCACCAGTTCCACATCTTCACGAAGCAGGGCCGCGTCTTTTTCCCCGAGTTTTTCATCCAGCAGGGAATCACTCAGGTTGCCGATTTGCACGACGTCTTCATCTGCAGCCTTGGTATTGGCAGTAAATAAAATCAGGTTTTTATCATGCAGATTGTATACACCCTTAAAGTCTTTGCCACTATTGATGGGCCAGGTCATCGGATGCAGTTTTATTCTTAATTCGTTTTCGATTTCTTCCATCAGTTCGAACCGGTTTTTGCCGTCCCGGTCCATCTTGTTAACGAAAACGATAATTGGAGTATCGCGCATCCTGCAGACCTCTGTTAGTTTGCGGGTTTGCTCCTCAACACCATTCACACTGTCAATGACGAGAATGACGCTGTCAACGGCTGTCAGGGTGCGATAAGTATCCTCCGCAAAGTCTTTATGACCTGGTGTATCCAGGAGGTTAATGAGCATTTGCTGATACTGAAAACTCATCACGGATGTAGCTACAGAAATGCCGCGCTGCCGCTCAATTTCCATGAAGTCGCTGGTGGCATGTTTACGTATTTTATTACTTTTTACTGCACCAGCCGTTTGAATAGCGCCACCGAATAACAAAAACTTCTCTGTAAGTGTCGTTTTACCGGCATCTGGATGGGATATGATGGCAAAAGTTCTCCTTTTTTCAATTTCTGAGGTATACTTCATACATGGGGTCCGGGATCATTTTACCGGAAGCGCGCAAAATTAAGAAGTTCCCG
>JBGPBW010000155.1:0-11745 GCA_041481385.1 Puia sp. | reverse complement strand
ATTTTTACTTTGTAACGCAATCTTAAAATTACAACCTCCCCGTGCGTAACGTTTTTCTCTTCATCAGAAAGTATTCGAATTTTCTATTCTTTTTGCTGTTACAGATAACCGCACTGAGTTTTCTTTTCCGTTACAACAAATATCACGAAGCTGCCTTTATGAATGTCGCCGGCGATTTTACCGGCAGTCTCAATCAGCGCTATAGTACAGTTGCTTATTATTTCCGTCTGAAAAAAATCAATGAAGAACTGGCTGCTGAAAACCTCCGGTTGAACCAGCTCATCAGGGAAAATTATGAAAAAGTGGATGCTAACGGGAAATCCGTTTTGGATACCCTGCAGACTGATTCACTTCGTGAAATCAGGAAATACACCTGGTTGGGAGCCAAAGTAGTTGGCAACACGGTAAATACACAGTTAAATTTTATGACCATCCACCGTGGATTGCTGGAGGATGTACGTCCCAACATGGGAGTAGTCAGTCCTCAGGGCATCGTTGGCACAGTAGTTAATGTGAGTGATCATTATTCCAGTGTGATGACGCTCCTGCACCGGCAATACAAAGTTGTGGTTAAACTGAAGAACAGTGGCGAACGGGGAACGGTGGAATGGGATGGTGTGAGTCCGATGTTCGTGACCTTAAAGGATATTCCGAAAAGTGCCAAACTGAAGGAGGGTGATTCCGTGGTGACCAGTCCCACATCATCCTTGTTTCCGGGAAACCTGATGGTTGGTACGATTGCAGAAATTGTGGATGATAAGAGCAGCAATTTTTATACGCTCAAAGTGAAACCGGCAACGAATTTTTTTACCATAGAATACGTGTATGTGATTGCTAATTCCCAATTCATTGAACAAAAGCGTCTGGAAGATTCAACGCGAAAAAAATTCCAATGAGCGAGCTGCTGAAAAATATATTTCGTTTTATACTGTTCATCTTTGTGCAGGTGTTCATTCTATATAAAATGCCTCCCCTGCATCGTTTTATCACCCCTTACCTGTATTATCTCTATATTATCTGGCTTCCCTTTAGTATGTCGCGTTCCGCACTGATGGGCCTGGCATTTGTATTTGGTCTGACACTTGATTATTTCGTCCTTACTCCGGGATTACACGCCGCGGCCTGTGTGCTGATCGCTTATCTCCGGCCTTTTGTTGTGAATATGCTGATTTCGCAGGAAGGAGCAGATAAGAATTATTTATCCCCTTCCATCACCAGTATGGGATGGGCTCCCTATTTCACTTTTGTGTTCGTGCTCACCCTGTTTCATAATGGTTATATTGTATTTCTGGAATGGATGAATTTCGGCACTTTTTTCTATTTTGTAGGGAAAGTGATCGCCACCACCGGGATCAGCATGATGCTGGTCCTGTTGACGGAACTTTTGTTTTTCAGGAAGGAAAAGTTCAGAACAAATACGGTATAACTTAAAGCCAATATCCGGAGATGCCTGTCTTCAACCAATCGCGCAGTAATATCATACGTCTCATTTTCGGTGGGATGTTCCTGGTCATTATTGTCCAGCTCTTCAATCTGCAGGTATTTTCTGATAAGTATAAGAATATGGCGAAAGAAAACGCGCTCTTTCCCAAGAGAGTGTATCCTAGCCGTGGTATCATTTACGATCATCATCAGCGCGCCATTCTCAACAATACCATCCTGTACGACCTGATGGTTACGCCTTCCCAGGTGAAAATTATAGATACCGCTTATTTCTGTCAGCTCCTCGAAATAGACACTGCTGAGTTCAAATCCCGTATACTGGACGCCAAGGCAAAAAACGGCCCCTTCCGTCCTTCTATTTTCGAGGATCTACTGGAGCCGGATCTGTATGCCAAACTGGAGGAAAATATCTGGCGCTTTCCGGGATTCAACCTCCAGGAACGTCCGGTGAGGGTATATCCTTACAACGCCGCAGCCCATATCATGGGTTATGTGGGGGAAGTGGATTCAAATATATTGCGACGCTCGAATTATTACTATCAGTTGGGAGACTATGTGGGAAGAAGCGGCCTCGAACAGTTTTATGAAAAACAACTCATGGGTCAGCGGGGCATCGAGTACTGGATCAAGGATAATAAAAACCGGCTGGTTGGCCACTATCAGGATCGCGACCTCGATACGCCTGCAATAGCCGGAAGAAACCTGCATACTTCCCTGGATATCGAATTGCAACAGCTGGCTGAAAAACTACTTTCCTATAAAATCGGTTCTGTAGTGGCCATCGAACCCAAAACGGGTGGCATCCTGGCCATGGCGTCAAGTCCTGATTATGATCCCAATTCACTTACCGGTCCGGATAAACAAACCAATTATGGCAGGCTGGCGCTGGATGTAAGAGCGCCACTGCTTAATCGCGCAATCAAAGGATTATATCCACCGGGTTCTACCTATAAACCGCTGGGCGCATTGATCGGACTGGATGAAGGCGTCATTTCACAAGCCAGTGGTTATCCCTGCCCGGGTGTGTATCTGGCTTGTAAACATCCGGTGAAATGTGATGAAAAAGTTCCGGGACATGCTGCGAATCTCCGACTCGCGATCGCCTATTCCTGTAATTCATTTTTTTGCAACACATTTCGTTTAACTGTAGACAACCCCAAAATCCATAATATCCGCAGCGGACTGGAAAAATGGAAAGACTACACGTATAAGTTTGGGCTGGGGCATCGAATTGGTATCGATCTGCCAAGTGAGGACGGCGGAAATATTCCGGATACCCTCGCTTATGATAAAGAATATCACGGATCCTGGAACTCCTGTACAATGGTTACCCTGGGAATCGGACAGGATAAAATGCTGGTAACGCCACTCCAGATGGCCAATGCCATGTGTATTGTGGCCAACAAAGGATTTTTCTTTACGCCGCATTTTGTGCAGCAGGTAGAAGGCCATTCTCCGGACGATACGGTACTCAATAAATATTTTGAAAAACATGAAGTGCTGACCCATATATCTGATGCGGATTATGAAACGGTGATCAGTGGGATGCAGGACGTTACCGAGGTGGGTACGGCAAGAATCGCCCGTATTGATGGAATCAATATGTGTGCTAAAACCGGAACGGCAGAAAACTATTTGTCACTGGAAGGCAAACGGACCAAGCTCAATAATAACTCTATGTTCGTTTGTTTTGCACCCCGTGAAGACCCGCAGATTGCTATTGCTGTAGTGATCCAAAATGCCGGTTATGGTTCCAAATGGGCTGCCCCTATTGGCAGCCTGCTGGTGGAAAAATACCTGCGGGATACGCTTACAACTGCACGTGTGAATCAGGCTACCCTGATTGCCAACACCAACTTACTTCCCGGTTACCTGGTACGTCTTCAATTCATAACTGATTCTGTGCGTGCCGTATTGTGGGCAAAACAAACGGGCGACAGCACCCGGTGGCTGCATTTCCAGGACCCTTCCCTGCGCAGGCAGCTGCTCGACACCATACACAAAGTAACCGCTCACATCACCATACCCTTCGGACCGAGATCCCGACCAGCGATAACTCCGGTGGACAGTGCAAGAAATAAAAAGATCGACACGGCACTATATGGAAAAACCGATTCTACCCGAAAGCCCGCCAGAAAGGTTATACGAATCACAACGGATACTGCCGCGTTGAAGCCAAAAGATAAACCCGTTGTCCAGAAAGACAGCAGTACAAATCAGGCACCATGAATCAAAGAAATTCATATCTGGCCAAAGGTGCGGATCGATCACTGGTCTGGCTTTGGTTTATTCTTTGCCTGATCGGAGTTATGAGTATATTCTCTGCAACCTACCGGGACGGGGATAATATTTTACAGGGTTTTCTTTCATTAAAAACAGATTATAGCCGTCAGTCGCTTTTCCTGGTGATCAGTGGAATTGCAGGTGTCGTGATCTTACTCACAGACAGTAAATTTTTTACCGCCACGGCAAATCTCTGGTATGCCTTCGGCATTTTTTTAATGCTCCTGGTATTTCCTTTTCATTCCAATGTGAAAGGAACCTCTTCGATCATCAGGCTTGGCAGCTCGGTACAGATTCAGCCGGCTGATATTTGTAAAATTTTTGTAAACCTGGCACTGGCAAAATATCTGTCCAGGGTGGAAACGGATTTTGCCCGGCCGAGATCCCAGCTCATTGCAGCTGTGATCGCATTGGTGCCAGCCGCTCTTTCCATTATGCAAAAAGAAACCGGGCTGGCACTGGTTTATTTTTCTTTTTTTCTGGTGATGTTCCGAGAGGGTTTACCGGCCATGGTGCTGATTATCGGATTTTCCTTTGCGGTGCTGGTGGTGGCTACCTTATTGCTCGAGCCGAATCTGCTAGCCCTGATATTAACCGGCATCGCGGTGCTGGTTATTTATATTTTAAGACGACAGATCAAAAGACAGCGTGGCATATTGGTGGCCATCGTAAGTATCTGGTTTGTCTGCGTCGGTATTCAACGTTTTGTAGTGCCCTTTGCTTTCGATCATGTTTTCCAGCCCTACCAGGTAAAACGTATCTATGATGCGATCGGAAAAGATTATGTACCCAAGAATGCTGCTGCAGCAAAAGAAATTGAGGAAAAATCAGCGGGTAAGAAAAAAGGCGACAACAATTATAATGTGAAGCAGAGCAAAATTGCCATCAGTAATGGCGGTCTCATTGGTAAAGGTCTTTTGAAAGGCACCCAAACGCGTTATGATTTTGTGCCGGAACAAAGAACGGATTTTATTTTCTGTACGATCGGGGAGGGATTCGGATTTGTTGGCAGCACTATATTTCTCAGTATCTATATTATCCTGCTGATGCGGATCGTAACCATTGCAGAAAGGCAGCGAAGTGTTTTCAGCCGTGCCTATGCCTATGGCGTGGCTTCCGTATTTTTCTTTCATATTGCCATCAATATCTGTATGACCATCGGCCTCGCACCCGTGATCGGTATTCCGCTTCCATTTGTTTCCTATGGAGGCACTTCATTACTCACATTCAGCGTTATGTTGTTTATCCTTGCCAGACTTGATGCAGACCGGCAGATGGTACTGAGATGAAGTATGAGAGTATGGGAGTATGGGAGTCTGGAACCTAAACACTCACAGACAACAGACTCCCATACTCCCATACTTTCGTTGTGTGTAGTTATCTTCGCTCAATGAGAGTTGTTCCATTGTCTGAAGGCGCTTTTACAGTTGATAAAACAAAAGAATTTATTCCCTTCGATCAAACGAAAGACGACTTGCAGGCACGTTCCACTGGTAGTCTGCTCGTCGAAATACAACCCTTTCTGATCATAACTGAAAAAGATGTTTTGTTGATGGATACGGGATTGAGAATTGAGCAAGATGGTGAAATGCAGATTCATCAGCTTATCAGGCAGGCCGGTGTGGATCCGAACTCGGTGACCAAGGTGTTACTTAGCCATTTGCATAAAGATCATGTAAGTGGCGCAGGCAGAAAACAGCCTGATGGAAAACGCATCGCATCATTTCCGCATGCCATTTACTATGTGCAGCAACGCGAACTGGAATATGCAACTGAAAAAGGCTTCCCCAGTTATGAACCTGAAACTTTTTCTTTCCTTGAAAACTTTTCAGGGTTGGTCAAACTGGAGGGAAGCGGTTTGATTGACGGATATATCCGTTATGAGTTAACAGGAGGACATAGTCCTTTTCACCAAGTATTTCATATAGAAACACAGAATGAATATGTTTTTTTCGGTGCTGATGTGGCACCACAATTGAATCAGATGAAAAATCGTTTCGTGGCAAAATATGATTATGACGGGAGAAAATGTATGGAACTCCGGCAGAAGTGGTGGGCTCAGGGAGAGAAAGAAGGCTGGACTTTTTTATTTTATCACGACATAAAGAATCCTGTCTGGAAATTTGAACATTGAATTTAAATAAATTGTAAGAAATGAGGGCTACGATGTCAGTTGTTTTAAGAACCGACCGGCCGCAACCACATTTTGAGTTTTTTACATTCGGGAAGACGGCCAAGATATATCAGACCATTGGTGGTTTTGGTTCGCCGCCTGGGCTCTAACGTTGGTAAGGTTTCACTAAATGTAGATTCTGAAATATTTCTGCTGCTTCGTGGCAGAGGATTTGAATTGGTGGATGAAGAATATTCGACTGCTGAACGGTCTTCTATGATTTTTTGAAGCAAAAGGGAGCGGCGTGTTCTTGTAATTTTTCTGACTCCTGAAGCCATTTGAGGATATGAAGTGAAATCAGCAATGTCTTTAACGCGGTCTCTTGATGCAGGTTCCTCAACCGTCCAGTTATCGGGGTTTTTTTTCGGTGCATCAAGGAGCGGGTCAATATATTTTCTCTTCAGGGTTTCTGTAATAACAGCCGCTTCCATTCCTTCTTTCAGCATTTTGATCGCTTCACCCG
Source organism: Puia sp. (assembly GCA_041481385.1). Taxonomy (GTDB): domain Bacteria; phylum Bacteroidota; class Bacteroidia; order Chitinophagales; family Chitinophagaceae; genus Puia. Next base: position 5,383 of record JBGPBW010000155.1, on the reverse strand, counting down.
TTAATGTTCTGTAGAGAGCATACTGCTTTACCTCTTCGGGCACCCCTTTGTATAGCGAAGCCGCAATGGGGGAAGCTTCCTTCAACCGGCTGCTGCTTTGGCGAAACCCTTTAAAGGCAGGATCCTTTTTGGTTCGTTCACCGGTAAGCGAAGATCCCCGACGCCATATATTCTGATCAAAATAGGGAGAATAATAAAAACACATCCTGAGGCGGGGGTCGTTGCCAGTTAAAATATTATATGTTAATCGTTTAGCCATTTGTACTGTCGGGGAGAACGCAAAACCGGCCTTCAAAGTATATAGAGGATAGAAAAAATGTTTTATCACCAAAAAGTATCTACTAGTCATATGCTGATTTACAGTTTGACTTAAGACATAAAGCGCAGTTTCTCGTAATTAGTACCCTGGCCTTTCGAAACCAAGTATCGGGGGTTGAATTCGTGTAAATCGTCAAACAAAGCGGACTTCAATGTCCAGGTGAAGTTTTTATGACAAAATTATTTTTTGTGCCCAGGTGTTTTTAAGACTGGCAGAAGTACAGACGGCTTTCCGTCGATGGGCTCCGTGATTTTCAATTGCAGCATATTGGCGATCAGCGGATAGATATGAATGTTTTCAAATCCTTTGATCTTCAAATTGGATTTGAATGCCGGTCCCCAGGCATAGAAACTGGCGTGCATGACCTGGAGAGCCGGATCAAATCCATGAGTGGCAACGGGCAGGCTACGCCGGCTTAGTTTAAATACCTTGGGCGCATGGGCCACGAGGATAATATCACCAATGCGGTTGTACCGGTCATTCTTTTTATTATAGTGCCAACGTTCCGGCATATTGGTGGCCAGGTACACATCATAATCCTTCGCTGAAGATTTCAACGTTTTGTAAGCCGGCATAATCGCCGATGTTTTTTTGGCATACATATGTACGATACTCAGCGAGCTCAATATGGTGAAGCTGCTTGTGTCAATTGCATTTGGTAAGGAGAGCGTGTGTAAAGTATCCAGGTCAGCCATACCATGATCCGAAACAAAAATATAATTAACAGGAAGATGAAGAGAATCAACAGTTCGCACAAGCCGGTCAACAGCGTCATCCACAAAACGAACGGCTTCCTCAGTTTGGCTCGAATTCACACCATACATATGTTCCTGATGATCCACCTCCGAGATGTAAAAAGTAATCAGGTGGGGTCTTTTATTTTCAGGTAACTGAAGCCAGTTCCTGACGCCCTGAATACGTTCATTCATGGGTATCCGGTTATTGAATTTGTAATAGTAGGTTGGCCTCACGCCCTGGATAGCGGCTTCCGCGCCCACCCAATAATAACTGGCTGTGAGCATAGCTTGTTTTTCAGCAAGCACCCAGATGGGTGTTGAACCATACCAGGAACTATCTTCCACTTCATCTTTACTGCCCATACTGTACACCTGATGCCGTGCCGGATCGTAAAACGTGTTGTCCACGATCCCGTCATGATCGGGATATGCTCCTGTAGCAATACTATAATGGTTTGGAAAAGTGAGGGAGGGGAAAACGGACAGCATATAATCTGCGGCTACTCCGGAAGATCTCAGCCGGATGAGATTTTTGGCCTGGTATTTATCAGCCAGGTCGTACCGGAAACCATCCGCCGAGATCAGGATGATATATGGTTTCTTCAGGTGATCATCACGGTTAGTTCTCCCGGGCACGATATGTTGCGTCGTATCCTGTGCATAAAGAAAACCTGAAATAATAAATAAAGGAAGTAATATTATTTTTCGCATGAGGTTCCGTCTCATTTCGAAAGATAACCTTCAAATCTTTAATCAGGAAAGGGAAAATGTGATTTAACCGTTAGTTAAAGAAGGCATGAGGCAGGAAGCGTGAGGCACGAAGCACGAAGCGCGAAGCATGAGGCATGAAGCTTCAAGCCTCACGCCTCTTGCTTCACGCTTAATCATGGATTGTTCTGTTGTCTGAGCTGTTGTTTTAGTTGTCGCCGCTCCATTTCCTTCTGAACAAAATGGCCAAACTCTTTTTCTGATTTGAAAAAGGTATCCACTTTAGCGGGGGGAAGAACTTCACCGAATAAAACGCTGTATTTTTTTCGAATATTCAACAGCGCTTCATCCAGTTCAATTTCACTGCTGTTATTATTCGCGGCCTTCATCCTGGCCACTTTCAGCTCAACTGAATAATTATTGTAAATGGGCCAGAATTTCTGAGCTTCCTCCGGACTTAGGTTGAGTTTATTGGTGATGTAAGCAATTTTGAGCGCTTCCAGGCGGTTTCCATTCTGTGCCGAGACAAATAAAACCGCAGAAACCAAAATGGTAATTAGTAAACATCTCTTCATGTACGATCAATTTACGGATCCTTTGTTTAAGGGCAATGAGGGAACATATTGTTCCAGTTCGTCGTCAGATACATTACTGAACAATTCATGTATATCATTGTCACTGAACTCAACGGAAGCCGTTTCGGATGTGGATGAAACACCGGGTGTCCAGTGGATATCATCTGCATCCAGGTAATTGGCCATATCCTGATCACTGACTGTGGTCAACCCATTGATAGGATCGGTTATACTGCGATGGTTCAGGTTAAACAGGGTCAATCCAAGCAGCGCGATGACACAGGCTGCAACGGAATATTTCAATACCCTTGAAAAATTAAATACTTTGTTTTTTCCTGAATCTTTTAATTCGGGATATATGTTCGCAATTTTTCCTGAACTGATTTGGACCACCGGAGCGAATTCCGGAGTCAATGAAGCATTTTCATAAAGCATCCCTGAATCCGAAATCATTGTATTCATGGATTCAAAATATCCTTCCGGAACCTGGTAGGTCGTTTTATGCTGAAGACCCGCAAGGAGCGGAGAAATTTCAATGATCTCCTGCGGTGAGGAAATATCAGTAATTTTTTTTCCAATTTCGAGCCCTTCGGCGCTGTCCATACAGATCCGGAGCATCAGGATTTCAGGAAAGTTTTCGAAGAAACCGACCGGCAGGGTATAGGGATTCCTGGCAGGGCCGGATTTTCCAAGAAGGGGGGCGATTTCCTGTATTTCTGTTAATATTTCATTTGACCATTCCATTAGCTGCATTAAGACCCGTTACGGGAACCAAAGTTTAATGATTCAGTATAAATTCTTCTATTTTTTTGGCTGCATGATGATAAGAAGCTTTTAAGGCACCTGCAGAGGTCTCCAGAACCCGGCTCATCTCTTCATACGGCATTTCGTCATAATATCGAAGCATAAACACAACTCGTTGTTTTTCAGGTAGTTGCTGAATAGCTAACTGCAATTTCCACTCCAATTTGTTTGCGTCGAATTCCTTGTCTGCCTTGATCTTATTGCTCAGGCCCGATTCCAGTTCATTCAGGGATACCGATGCCTTTCTTTTCTGTTGTTCAATGAAGGTCAGGCATTCATTGGTCGCGATCCGGTACAGCCAGGTATATAGCTGGGCATCCTCTCTAAAGCCGCCCAGGGCGTTCCATACGCGTATAAACACATTCTGGAGAACGTCATTAGAATCCTCATGATCGACCAGCATGCGCCGGATATGCCAGTATAAGCGCTGCTGATATTTTTTTACGATCTCCGTAAATGCCTTCTCGCGGGTCGCCGGTTCGCGATATAAGGCCAGGAGTTCCGTATCCGTTGTCTGTTCCGCCATGCGGGATCTGGATTTTAAGGCTAAAACTGGATATTGATTTATTTATTTTTCCTGGCAATTACTTTCTCTGCCGCAGCAACAATATGTGTTGCATCCAAACCATATTTTGTTAGAAGTTGCGCGGGTGTACCACTTTCCCCGAACGTATCGTTAGTGCCCACATATTCGATGGGAACCGGGAAATTTTTGGATGCTGTCTGGGCAATGCTGTCGCCAAGACCTCCGATGATATTATGTTCTTCCGCGGTGACGGCACATCCTGTTTTCCTGATAGATTTGAAAACAGCTTCCGAATCCAGGGGTTTGATGGTATGTATGTTAATGACTTCGGCAGAAATTCCTTTCTCCCTCAGTATTTTTTCTGCTTCAAGTGCAATCCATACCAGATGTCCGCAGGCAAAGATGGACAGATCCTTTCCTTCGGTAAACTGTTGGGCTTTGCCGATTTTGAATTCCATTTCGGTAGTAAAAATTGGCCAGACAGGCCTGCCGAAACGAAGGTAGACCGGCCCTATATAATCAGCAATTGCCATGGTAGCCGCTTTGGTCTGTGCATAATCGCAGGGAACGATCACCGTCATGCCCGGCAGCATTTTCATCATCCCGATATCCTCCAAAATCTGATGGGTGGCCCCGTCTTCGCCCAGGGTAAGGCCCGCATGGGATGCGCATATTTTTACATTTTTTCCTGAGTACGCGACCGACTGTCGGATCTGATCGTACACCCTGCCTGTTGAAAAATTCGCGAAGGTAGTTGTAAAGGGAATTTTACCTCCAATGGTCATACCCGCAGCTACACCGATCATATTCGCTTCGGCAATACCGCATTGAATAAACCGTTCAGGAAATTCTTTGATGAACTGATTCAGTTTCAGGGAACCGGCCAGGTCGGCTGTTAGGGCGACAATATCCGGGTTTTTACGGGCAATTTCCACGATGCCATCTCCAAATCCGCTGCGCGTATCTTTTTGTCCAGTTACAGTGATCATATTTTTTGTTGGTTGAAAACGTGAAACTCAATTCAGTTCCGAAAATTTACTATTATAAAAAGACTCGTCCATTTTAATTTTTTGCTCCCATCTCCAGGCTGTGGCGATCATATCATCCAATGTGTATTTGGGTATCCAGCCCAGTTCATTTCTGGCCAGGTCGTTGTTGGCGTATATCGATACGACGTCACCCGGCCTGCGGGGACCGATGGTGTAGTTTAGACTCACACCGCTGATTCGTTCAAAGGCATGAATGGCTTCAAGTACAGTTACTCCTGTTCCGCTGCCAAGATTGAAGACCTCGCAGTTTTTCAGATTTTTTCCTTTGAGCATGTATTGAAGCGCCAGTGTATGCGCATGTGCGATATCAGATACGTGGATATAATCCCGGATACAGGACCCGTCGCGGGTTGGGTAATCCGTTCCATATACTTCCATATGCGGAATCTTACCGATGGCAGTTTGAGTTATCGCAGGGACCAGGTTTGCCGGACGCCCAATGGGCAATTCGCCGATCAATCCGGTGGGATGTGCGCCAACCGGATTGAAATATCGGAGCAGAATGCTCTTCGAATCCGAGGATTTTGCAAACTCATTGATGATTTGTTCACCCATTTGTTTGGTATAACCATAAGGCGATTCCGCTGGCCTGGGTGGAGTTGATTCAGTTACCGGAATTTCAGTCGGATTGCCATACACAGTGCAGGAAGATGAAAAAACAAAAT
>JBGPBW010000154.1:0-11757 GCA_041481385.1 Puia sp. | reverse complement strand
CTTCCACTTCTTATGATCCGGCTGTCGTCACCTATATCGACGGCGTTCCACAGTTCACCCTCGACACATATATACCCCAGCTGTTTGATGTGGATCATATAGATGTGCTCAAGGGCCCGCAGGGAACTTTATACGGAAGGAATGCATTGGGCGGGGTGATTAACATCATCACAAAAAAACCCGATAACGAAATGCACGCAGCTATAGAAGCGAGCCTTGGAAATCACGGGTTACAGCGTTATACATTTCAATTCGGCCTGCCGCTGATCAGCGGAAAACTTTTTTTGGGTGCTGCTGGTTTATATGAGGGTTCTGACGGGTTTTATACCAATGATTTTAACAACACCCATTTTGATCAGCAGCATCGTTTTGCGGATAATATCTATTTGAAATATCTATTAGAAACGCAATGGTCGTTCACCCTGAACCTGAAAAATCTCTGGAATCGCGACAATGGCGCTTTTCCATTGAATCCAACCGCTGAATCCGCATTAGCGAATGTCTACCACCTCGATCAGAATGCGATCGGAGAGATGATCGATAATAGTTTGAATAGTTCACTTTCGATTCGGCATACAGGTGCAAAAATGGATTTCAGTTCGCTGACGGCTTACCAGTCAAACTACAGGTATTATGCATCGCCGATTGATGGAGATTTTTCGCCATTGGATATTATCAGTATCATCAACAACTATGGAAAACCATGGAATAAAGTGAATGCCTGGACGGAGGAACTCAGGCTTTCTTCAGCCACTGCATCTGTTTCACCATTAAAATGGGCCGCCGGATCCTATCTGTTTCTGCAAAAAGCACCCAATAAACAGGGCACACATTTCGGGGAATTTGCTTCTCTGATTGGCTCGCCCGATAGCAATTATACCATAATCAACACCACGCAGATCAAAAATCAGGGATTTGCATTTTATGGTCAGCTGGAATATGCGTTCACAAAAAAATGGAATATCCGGGGCGGTCTGAGATACGATTACCAGCAATCCCAAGCAGAAGTTTCCGGAGTTTATCTTCCTGATGGATCGTCCTCCGGATTTCCCACTCAACCTGATACTTCGGGAAAATCAACCTACCATGCCTGGAGCCCGATGTTGTCCCTTTCTTTTTATGCCAATGGACATGCGCATATATATGCCAGTTATAATCGGGGTTACCGTACAGGAGGATTGACCCAGTTATCATCAGATCCGTCACAACCGCCCCTTTATCCGTATCAGCCGGAATATAGCAACAATTATGAAATTGGCCTGAAGAGCAATTATTTTGAAAACCGTTTTCATGCCAACCTGGCTGTGTTTTACAATACCGTCCAGGATGTTCAGGTCCCCACTTTGATTTTGCCGGATGCGATAACCGTCATTAAGAATGCGGGTGGATTGATCAGTAAAGGATTTGAAGCCGAGTTGCAAGGCATTGTCATGACCGGATTGGAACTAACCTATCACTTCGGCTACACCCATGCTACATATACAAATGGTAAACTTTCGGCCAATGGCAGCGCTGTTGATCTGGACGGGAAACACCAGGTCTTTACTCCGGATATCACCTCTATGCTGGCTGCACAATATAACCGGGCAATGAACCCATCGAAGGATCTGAATGGGTTTCTGCGGGTTGAATGGTTTTATTTCGGTAAACAATATTTCGACTTATCAAATCTGCAAATGCAATCAGCCTATCAGTTATTTAATGCAAGCGCGGGAATTTCCTTTAAACAAACAGCTTTTTCACTGTGGTTCCGGAATATCACCGGAACGCATTATGTTGCCTATGCTTACGATTTCGGAGCTGCCCGTTTAGGTGATCCGTTTAGTTTTGGGGTCAGTTTGAAATATTCTTTTCGTTGACGGTTGACGGTTGACGGTTGACGGTTGACGGTTGACGAATCGGATTTCCAAATTATCATTTCTCATTTCATTTTCCCATGCTCACATATCCACAATTTCACATTTACCACATTAGTGAATAGATTTTAATCAGGCCTTGCGGACTGATTAAAATCTATTCACTCTGTTCATCCATTGGCCGCTGGTAAAATCAGGCACCTCAACGGTTTGATTTCCGAGCTCAATACTCATTTCACTCAGCGGGGTTATCGAGCTCCATGCAGCGGCGTCATATACATCCAGTGGTGTAGGGATTTGTTGCTTCGCAGATTCGACAAAGGCCTGGAGCACGAAGAAATCCATACCGCCATGCCCCGCATTTTCTGCCTCCTTTCCCCAACGCTGCCAGTCGGGATGATCATATTTATCCAGGTAAGGTTGCGCCGGTTCCCAAACATCGGGTTTAGGGCTGATACCCTCGATATAAAGAGAATGATTGACGTCCATCCAGATGCCGTGGGTTCCCTGCACGCGGAATCCAAGAGAATAGGGTCTGGGCAGACTTGTATCGTGTTGCAATAAAATTGTTTCTCCATTTGCACAACGTATCTGAGTCGTCACAACATCACCCAGTTTGAATTCCACTTTGGCATTCGGATGCTGGGGGCCGCCTTTCTTCATAATATATTCATGAAGTCCGCGTGACTTACTGGCAAATGAACTCAGTGCCACAAAGCGGTTGCCATAATTAATGTTCAACATCTCCGCTACAGGCCCGATTCCATGGGTGGGATAGAGGTCTCCATTGCGATGCACACTATGGTTGGTTCGCCAGCGGGCTTCGGAGAAAGCTTTCTCTCCAAATTCCACACCACTGTCGTAAGGTGTTTTACCATCATTGAATTTTACGCCGCGCAGGTCGTGCTGGTATCCGGCCTGCAGGTGAATGAGCTCACCAAACAGACCCTGTCTCACCATTTGCAATATGGCCATTACGTCCCTCCGGTAACAAACATTTTCCATCATCATCACCTGAACACCATGAGTGGTTGCCGCATTCACGACATTCCAATGATCCTGCAGGGTAATACCCAATACCACCTCCGTTCCAATGTATTTGATACCTGCTGAGATACCGTCCAGGATCATTGGTGTATGCCATTCCCAGGGTGTTGCGATCAGAATAGCCTGCAGATCTTTTTCTTCCAGCAATTTCCGGTAAGCGTACGAATCACCCGTGTAAATCCGAGGCATGGACCGTCCGGATTTTTTCACCAGTTCCCGGGCTGACTGCAAACTCACTTCATCCACATCGCAAATGGCGATCACGTCAACATCGGGACGCTGCAGTGCATTCCACAGATGGTTTTGTCCTCTCAGCCCCGTACCAATTATGCCCAGCCTTATTTTTGAAACAGGTGCTTTTGAAAACAGGGGAACAGGATGCAGTAATCCGATACCTGCACCGGCAATGGAGATATTTCTGACGAAGTCTCTGCGTTTCATTGTGGTTTTTTAATGTTTTACAATCTGTTGGTATGCCGGATCTGAATCATTGTAATTGTTTTTCTATTCTTTCAAGACCCGCCAGTACCCCGGACCTTATCATGTTTCCATATCCGTCGTCCGGCAGGTAATCCAGATGGGCATATGCCTGCTCATAGTACCATTCAGCCTGACTAAATGCCTTCAGGTCTTCATAACATTTACCAATATTTAAATACAGGGAGGGGTAGGATGCCTTTACACTTTCTTGATTTATTTTCAAAACCCATTCAAGAGCGGTCTTGTCCCATTTTAATTTTCCGATCGTATCCTGCTGGTGACGAGCGACAAAATGAGCAGCTATGAATTTTTCAAAATCAGTATACGCCTCATTCCATGCTTGTTCAAATAATGATTTTGCCTTTTCCATTTGACCCAGGCCTTCAGATACCATACCCTCAGAGCAGTGTTTAACTACATTATTTTCCGGGTCGAAGGTCATGAGATGCCGATTGAGGAAGTGCAAACTAAATTATGCAATCTTGGCGACTTAATGTTGACCGGTAACAGTTGGCAGTTGGCAGTTGGCGGTTGGCCGATGGCAGTTGGCAGTTTGCAGTTGGCAGATATGCGTTAAGCGTTAAGCCTTACGCCTTATGCTTTACGCCTTATGCCTTACGCTTTAAGCCTTACGCTTTATGCCTAGAGTTGCACCAGCTGGTTCTTAATCGCATATAACACCAGCCCAACCCGGTTGGTGACATTAAATTTTTTAAAGAGAGATTCCCGGTAACCGTCAACCGTTCGCTCGCTTACGAACATTTCATCGGCTATCTGCTGATAATTTTTTTCACTGCAAGCGTGTTTGAGAAACTCCATTTCACGATCAGTGATTTTAGGAAAAAGGGAAGAATCAGACGCACCATGGTGAATGGACTGGATCACTTTTCGGGTAAGCATTTCGTTATAATAATATCCTTTTGCGAGGATTTCTTCAAATGCCATCAGGAGTTCTTTCGGATCCGCGTCTTTGAGAATATATCCACGGGCACCCTGTTGTATCATTTTGATAATGGTGGTATCAGAATCCATGGTACTCAGGGCCAGCACCCGGATTCCCGGATGGTGTTCATGCACCCAGGCAGCTGTGGCATAGCCGTCCATTACAGGCATATGAATATCCAGTAACACGATGTCTGGCAGATGCTCCGGATCCAACTGATCGATGAATTCCCGGCCGTTAGCCACATCCATCAGAACTTTATATCCCGGGAACAGACCAATCAGCACCGCAAGACCTTTGCGGAACATGGTATGGTCATCCACGAGCGCAATATATTTTACATCAGGCATAGGCCATTTGAATTTGTAGTGTGGTTCCTTCTCCGGGTTTGCTGATGATTTCCGCGCGGCCTCCAACCAGTTCTGCCCTGCGCAGAATATTCTGCAGGCCCAGGCCATCCTTTTTCTTCAACTCGGATTCCGGATCAAAACCGACACCATTATCTGCGAGGGTAATGTACAGGCCGTCTTCCAGGTAACGGATGGAAACCTGAACGTCTGAAGCGCCTGCATGTTTGATAATGTTCTGTAATCCTTCCTGAACAATTCGGAAGGCGATCATCTTATGCTGGTCCGGAATATTTTTTTCTACTCCCTGCACATCCGATACCACTTTAATAAATCCGCTGCGGTTGATCCGGCGGATTTCCTGGTTGATGCTGTCTTTCAGACTCAACTGTTGTATCCGGTCACTGCTGAGGCTTTTGGCAATATCACGCAGTTCGGTCATCGCCTGGCTGATACTTTCCTTAACATTACCCAGCAAATCTCCCTCCACGATCTGTCTTTGTTCCAGGATCCCCAACTGCACTTTGGCCAGACTCAGTATCTGTCCCACATTATCATGTATTTCCTGGCTGATCATATCAAAGGTTTGTTCCTGGATTTCCAGTTTTGATTCCAGCAGTTGTTTGTCGAAAGTTGCACGCATCAGCTGTTTTTCCTTACTCATCTGACCTTTTTTATTATTATAGTAGAATAACATCACCAGGAACAAAACGCCCAGGAAAAGCAGAATGATAATTACCGCGATGATGGTAAAGACTACCTGGTCTTTTGCGTTTTGCATAATATAAAAGCATAACTGTAACCCGCATATACAATGGCATTTAGCGTTGGTAATATTGCCCTGTACAGCGATTTATTCGCAATTTCTATTTGATTAACCACGATATATGACTGAAGACCCAGTAAAACCAGGGTTATCAGTCCGAACATCAGGTTCAGGGAATTAACCCAGAAATAAGGTTCTCTCATAAAGTTCATTTCTTCCTGATCGAATACAGTCAGCCTCACGAGACAAAGACCGGAAAAAACAATCATGAGGATCTCTACAAGTCCCAGTGAATAGGTATTAAACAGGTTTTCTCCCTGGATATACAAGAAATTAATCACAATAAGCAGCAGGCATAAAAAGCAAACAGTAAAAAAGATAATGGATTCCCTTTTGGATAAAAATAGCATTTTACCCGCTAAATAGAAAAGGAAGGGTGTAGATACCAGAAGGTACACATTATAGACGGTGTAATTTGTAGCCCAGCCAAATGCATGAAAATTGTTACCCACCAATTCTGTAATATTAACCACAACCAGCAGGGGAATAAATGCAACCAGTGAGCATGCTTTCAAACCCTTGCGGCAATAAATGGCCACACCAAGGCAAATGATTTGAAAATACTCGTACCAGGCGATATGCATAGTTTAGGGTTGTATGCCTCCCAGATCATAGCCGGTTCCTCCCTGGGTACCGGTACCGCCCAAAGGTTGTGCAAGTGTTTTAACAGACAGGCCTGTTGAAGCATCGTAGGGAATAATAAAAATGGCAATGCGGTTATTACTTGCCGTTCTTTTCGCCGGGTCAGACTGGTAGGTCTTCAGATAATTCATATCATAAACGCCCATCTGTATTTTAATCATCAGGGTTTTGCCGGAAGCCGCGTATTGTGCAGCTGTATTGTTCAGCCAGTCCTGCAGGCCTTTTCCGTCGAATGATTCACCCGTGGTTATCTGACTGGTCTTCGTTAAAGTGATATTGATCGGTAGTCCTGCTTTTTTTGCGAATCCGTGCGCTGTCATCAGGGCAGTATAGCGGTTTATACAGGCCTGTGCCGAGTCAAGGTCAACCGTGCGTCCGCCGGTATCTGTTTTAATAATTCCGCTGACTGTGCCGGAAGGATAAGTCAGGATGCCCGGAATGCGGGCTTCCGCGTTGAGAAAGGCAAGTATCAAAAAACAGAAAGCCAGCAAAAAGGTCGGAATGAAAGGTTTAATGTTCATATAGATGGTTTTAATTCTGCTTTAAAATACAGAGAATCTGTGTGTCCCGAACATATTCTAATAGAAACGGGATTTTTCCCACCATACCGGGAGAAATACCCGGTTCAGAATCCTGCTTTATCCCCTTGTTTGGGGCTACCATTCTGTGGTATGTTTGTAATGAAATCGTTACCCAAAATAAAAATATTTCGACCATTACTTTATCCTGATCCCTGATCCCCTTGAACCGAATAGAACTACCGATGAAGACATTTTAGATTATCTCGTGGACTAGCAATCGTTAGGCCTTCCTGTTCTCAGGAAGGTCTCTTTTTTTTATTGTTAATTGTTATCGGAAAGAAGCTCACTTCAATTGCATTCTTAGCAATTAATCATTGATAATTAATAATTAAAAAAGGCTCAACTGCTGTTTTCCCGAAGGTTGGATTTTGGGGTGAAAGAAGCCGCTTGAAACTTTCGGGATTGAAATCTCGTAGAGGGCAGATTCCTGGTATCTGCTCGCAATGACGATACGTGTATCAGTGGGAAACGAATTAAATAACGAAGCGACCAGTTCCGGGGAATTGTTTTCTTTAGAGAGATGGGATAAAAGCAGATGGCTCATGAATGCAGGCCTGTGTTTTTTGTAAAGCTCCAGGGCCTGCCGGTTCGATAGGTGTCCTTCGCCCCCGCGGATACGGTTCTTCAGAACGTAGGGATAACGCCCCTTTTCCAGCATATCTTCATCATAATTCGCTTCCAGAAACGCAGCATGACATTGTTTAAAGAAGTGGATCAACCGCTCGCAGGGTCCGCCGATATCGGTGAATACGCCGATATTGGTTTTAGCTGCACTCACTACAAAACTATGCGGATCGCGGGCATCATGTTTTTTTTGAAAAGCTGTGATACTAAGTGCGCCGATGGCGATGGGTTGCTGGTCGCTAAAGTGAAATACGAACTTCCTGATCTTCCAAAAACCTGCTTCTTTCAATGTGTGCTGACTAATGTAAACCGGGATATGGTATTTAGATACCAGCTGGTTAACGCCCAGGATATGATCGCTATGCTCATGGGAAATGAAGATGGCTTTAATATGGCTCATCGGAAGGCCAAGCCTTTTCATGCGCAATTCTGTCTCTCTGCAGCTCAGCCCGGCATCTACAAAAACGGCTTCATCTCCTGTTCCGACATAATAACAGTTTCCGTTACTTCCTGAATTCAATGAGGCGATGCGAATTGACATATCTCCGCGAAATTAATGGTCTCTCTTTAATAAAGTCAGACTGTGGGGAAATATTGGCAGAGATGCCATAAAAAAGCCTGCGCTGGTTTTTACAGGCAGGCTTTTTATTTCATGGGATGTATTATTGCTCTGACACCGGCAATGGGAATTGTCCCCAGACATTGTCTGCCGGACGGTCGAGTGGTAATGTGTTCAATAGATTGTAACGCCTTACGTCAATCCAGCGATGTCCTTCAAAAAATAACGAATATCTTCTTTCATACAGCATTTCATTGATCAGCGCAGTTTGTGTTAGTGCTCCCGAATAATCAGGCAGATTATGTTTTGACCTGATTTCATTCAATGCCGTAACAGCTTCAGAAAAATTATTTAACTGGATATTGGCTTCCGCATAAATCAATATTAACTCTTCATTCCTGATGATCGCCATGGGGGCTGTGTTGGAAGTGTATACCCAAACGTCGCGGTCGCTGTTCAGCCCCTGGGAAGTAGCGTTAGGCCTTAATGTGGCTTTGGAAATCCGGTCGTCGCCTTGCAAAATATCCTGAGCGTAAGATGGATTGGCTACCCGAACCTCACCCGTCTGCCTTTGCGGAATGAATGATGGATTCACCTGATCGCCAGATCCTGTTCCAAAGACACTGTAGATTCCCAGGTACAGATCTTTATTCAAACCGTAAAAAGATTCGCTTATTGCATCGAGTGCGCCAGTCCAGTCCTGGCGATAGACTGCAACCCTCGACGCGAGGGCCCGGTTGAACTGAAGCATACCTGCAGCATCGTTAAATCCATTAAATCCGCTTGACAGGGGAAAGGAAATGGTACTTCCGGTTAAAGCTGTTTTTCCAAGATCCAGCATTTCCGCGATACTGTCCATCGCCTGAGCAGTGGGATATACATGACCCAGCGCGTTCGGGTCGGCAACATCCAGCCTGATGCCATTGGTATCTGTCTGGTTCAGGCACAAGAGAAGCTGATAGGCTTTAATGGTTTCTGCAAATCCAATATATCCGGATTTATCGGAGGCACTCACCAGTTTGGCATTTGGTGTTGCCTGCAACAGAAGGTTACAATTTTTCACCGCGCGATACCGGGCGGCCCAGGTATTGGTAATATAAAAATTACTATTGGTCAATACGGAACTATCAGCACCCAGCAGATCGGTGATATAGCGCGGCTCAGAAGGAGAGAAGCGGTAGTTTTCCCTGCCGATGGTTCCGACATCATCCAGATAGAGCCCGATATTATTACGCATTCCCGACTCGATTCCCGTTACCAGGTTGTTCAGATTGTCGGCGGTCGGATCGGTCAAAAAATTTTCAGCTGTTGGGCCGTTCAGGTTCCCATAGTCCTTTTGACAGGATATAACCAAAGTGCTGGCCAGGATAAAAAGAACGCCGGTTATAATTTTTTTCATAAAAATGTATCTGGAGATTTAGAATGTGATTGATATATGAAAGTCAGCTCTTTTGGTAGCAGGGTAGGGATCCACATCGATATTGGTATTAAAGCCCGTACCGAAATTGGAAACCTCCGGATCATAGGATGAGTATTTTGTCCATACAAAGAAATTCGTCATGGACACACCCAGTTGAAGACCTTTGATCACCTGGTTCCCTGTTGTATTAAATGAATAATACAGACCGATTTCTCGCAGTTTCAGAAAACCTGAGTTCTCTACAAATTGCTGGGCGCTGTAACCGACCTGGCTGATTCTGTAATAACCCAATGGAATCGGGGTTTGTGTTTGCGGGTTGGTGACCAGTTGGTCAAAATCTGCGCTGGTTTGGCCAAAATCATTTTGCAGACTCGTCAGATTAACATTTTGCCCGCCATTTTTCCAGTGAAGCAGGAAGCGCAGGCTCCATCTATTCTGGTAGGTAATTTCATTATACGTGTTCATCTGAAAAATAGGCTCAATGTCACCCAGTTTTGCAACGCCATTCGGTCCGTCGAGACCCAGGATCTGCGTAGCAGACTGGCCCTGCTGAATCTGATAGGAACCCAGTACGTATCCGAAAGATCCCTGTGGTGTGGATGGTGTTATAAGCCGGGTAACTTTCGAACGGTTCAGCCAAAAATTAAATGTGGTATTCCACACAAAATTTTTTGTGCTTACCGGCCTGGCATTTACGCTGAGTTCAACGCCCTGATTTTGTAAATCGCCTGCATTAAACCACTGACTTGTAAATCCGGACGAGGTGGGCGGATTCACAAGCATCAGGAAATTGTAAATGTTCTTTTTATAATAGGTCAGCTCAAAGTTCAATAGTCCTTTAAAAATGCTGAAATCAGTACCCGCCTCAAACTCACTTTGTCTCTCCGGTTCTATATTGGGATTTCCTTTTTGAAGACCGATGATGGCGCCTGTTAGGCCATCAATATTGGACACAGCCATCGACGTGAACTTGGAACCGTAAGCAGGTACATTATTGGCTTCACCATAAGCAGCCCTTAATTTAAAATTGCTGAAAAATCCTTCAGGATCCATCAGTCCGCTGTGGGTAAGGTTCCAGGAAAGTCCTGCTTTCGGATAGGTATAGAATTTTGTAGCATCGCCATTATTGGTGGAGCGATCGAATCGGACACCGACGGTTGCAGTGATGGCATCCATGATGGCAGCTTCCTCCTGTATATAAATTCCCTGGTTTTGAAACTGCGCACGGAATTGCGTACCGGTCAAAGCACCCGCCTGGTCTATATTCGACTGGCCGGCAATCAGGTGAGTAGCTGCATTGAGTAAATTGTTATAATTACCGTCTTCCTGAGTAAAACCTGCTGAGGAAGTCAGGATCAGATTCCTGGAAACCGTATAAGAGTTTACGAGAGATATAATGAAATTGGTATTCAGGTTATTTGTGAATCCCTGAATTGATGTTCCGTTATTTACCGATTGAAATTGGAGTTCACCGGGGAACAGAACATTGGTTTGAAGACTGTAAAAATCAAAACCACCTCCTCCGACGAATTTTGTTACGCTCTTATCAGAACGTTGAAATACAGCCTCCAGTCCCAATCCGGAAATAAAACGGTTTACCCCCTCATGATTTTGCATCAGGGCAAGTGTTTGCAGGGGGTTGGAAGCAGCAAAGGGATTTTTAGGATATACACCATTGGCATCCGCGTGCAATTGGACAAACTCCGGTGTTGAAGAAAGTGCAATACCAAGCGTCACACCGGTGTTGTCATTTCCGGAAAGACCGCGGTTTGCAGATGTGTTGAGGTAGTTAGTGCTGAGTCCGATTTTTACATTATCAGAAATATGATGGTCTATGTTAAACCGCAGACTCGTATTCCGGTAGCCGGTGTTATCGACAATGCCCGCTTCATCTTTTGTTCCGGCAGAAAGATAAAAAGTCGTTTTATCATTTCCCCCGCTTACACTGATCAGCGAATTTCTGGCAAAACCTTTATTGCCATAAATTTCCTTTTCATAGTCATACAGCTGGCCGTTATTTTTTGCATCGGTATACATGGCGGCGAATTTTACGCCGGTTAAACTGTCTCCCCTGGCCAGGCTTGCAGCCGTTGCCGCAGTAAACTGACGCACACCCAACAATTTGCCCACCTGGATCATACCCAGATCCTGGGAGAATGTGATTTGTGTTTTACCTACCCTCCCTCTTTTCGTTGTGATGATCACTACACCGCCGGCGGCTCTCGAACCATAGATGGCTGCGGCAGAAGCGCCTTTCAATATTTCTATATTGGCGATGTCTTCCGCATTGATATCTGAGATTCTTCCGGAAGGATTGTCTTGCGTGGAAACAAGAGATCCTCCTGCGGCTGCGCCGGTTACAAAGTTCAAACCGGCAGAAGTTGAAGTATTGTCGACAAACACACCGTCCAATACATACAAAGGCTGGGTAT
>JBGPBW010000153.1:0-11821 GCA_041481385.1 Puia sp. | reverse complement strand
GAATTTTCAGCTCCTTCGGCCGATTATTGCTTTTCGATCAATTGGCTGCGCCCGGGTCCGTTTGAAATATATGAAACCTTAACCTTCAGGTAGCTATCTATAAAAGAAATATATGTTTTCATTTCTTCAGGCAGCGATTGAAAGTCTTTTGTTGTCGTGATATCCTTTTTCCAGCCATTAAAAGCAGAAAGGACCGGTTCGATAGGCTGTTGCAGCATCTGAAACGGAATTTCTTCTGTTTCTTTTCCATTGATCAGGTATTTGGTACACATGTGCAATTTGTCAAAATCGTCAAGCACATCACTCTTTGTCATGACCAGTCTGGAAACACCGTTGATCATACAAGCATAACGCAACGCCACCAGGTCGATCCAGCCACAGCGCCTGGGTCTCCCGGTAGTAGCTCCGAATTCGTTGCCAGCTTTGCGAAGCCTGTCGCCCGTTTCATCTTCCAGTTCAGTCGGGAAAGGTCCTCCGCCTACTCGGGTGCAGTAAGCTTTGGTTACACCAATCACTTCACGGATCTGTTGCGGTGCTACGCCAAGTCCTGTACATACCCCGGCTGAAATGGTATTCGAAGAAGTTACAAAGGGGAAGGTTCCAAAATCAACATCGAGCATACTACCCTGAGCGCCCTCTGCCAGAACTTTCTTACCCTGGCTGAGCTTTTCATTGATGAAATATTCGCCCTGCACGATTTTAAACTGGCGCAAAAATTCCAGAGCCTCAAAAAATTCTCCCTCCATTGCAGAAACATCTTCCTGGAAATGAAGGCCATCAAGCAATATCTGGTGTTTTGCGCGAAGGCGTTTGTACTGATTGGAAAAATCCTTGTCCAGCAGATCTCCGACACGAAGTCCGTTCCTTCCGGTTTTGTCCATATAAGCCGGTCCGATTCCCTTGAGGGTAGAACCGATCTTTTCATTTCCCTTTGAAATCTCCGAAGCTTTATCGAGCGCACGATGGGTAGGCAGGATAATGTGGGCACGCTGGGCGATGTATAAATTCTTCCTGAAATCAATTCCAAACGACTTTACTGTTTCACATTCTCTCTTCAGTGTTACCGGATCCAACACGACTCCGTTCCCAATAAGGTTTACCGCCTGTTCGTGAAATATTCCTGAAGGAATCTGGTGCAGCACAACCTTTTTTTCACCAACATATAAAGTATGTCCGGCATTTGGACCTCCCTGAAAACGCGCAATGATATCGTAACGGGGAGCGAAAAAATCAACGATTTTACCCTTTCCCTCATCCCCCCACTGCAAACCCAGAATAACATCAACCATTAGTCTAATTTTAAAGAGGGGCAAAAATAAGTGGTTAATTGTTAATTGTTAATTGTTAATTATTAACGTCTGCGTAATAGATTTCTACTCCGTTAATAATTAACAACTAATCATTAACCCTTATTTCGCGGATTCACTTAGTTCTGTGTCGAACCGGTCTACCGAATGGATTCCATTGAGTTGTTTCAGCCGCCGTACCAATTCTTCAAGTTCTTCCTTGTCATGCACGTATACTTTGATACTTCCCTCAAACAGACCTTCCCTGGCTTCCACAGTCAGGGCGTTGATATTAATGCGGAGCTCCCCGGAAATCAGGTTAGTGATTTTATTGATAACGCCGACATCATCGAGCCCGATAATACGCACGCCGGTGAGGAACGATATCTCCTTGTTCTTAGCCCATTTTGTTTTTACGACCCGGTGGCTATAGTTCGATAACAGCCGTGTAGCATTCGGACAATTGGTACGGTGAATGGTAAGTCCTTTGCCTGTGGTAACAAATCCGAAAACATCATCACCCGGTATGGGTTTGCAGCAATTGGCGAGGGTGTAGACGATTTTATCACTGCTTTCGCCAAAGATGATGAGCTCAGTATCCTTGCGCTGACTTGGTGTAAAATTAATTTCAGGTTTGGTTTCTATCAGCGATTTAGGTGGTCTGGGTGGTTCCAGGCGGTCGCCCAACAATTGAAATTCTTTCAGTTCCTTGAGGTCGATGGTCTTAACCGCCACCTGATAGAAAAAGTCTAAAGAGGAATTCAGTTTGTAAAAATTTACCAGGGTTTCTGTATTATGTTGATTGTAGGCTGCCCCGAAATTTTCCAGTTTTTTCTGGACCATGTACTTGCCCTCGTCTGCGATTTTGCGTTTTTCTTCTTTCAGCGCATCCTTCACTTTGCTTTTAGCCTTGGCGGTTACGACATAGTTAATCCAGTCTTCTGTTGGTCTTTGTTTGCTGGAGGTAATGATTTCGACCTGGTCACCACTGCGGAGTTTGTGACTGATCGGTACCAGCTTATGGTTTACCTTGGCTCCGATACATTGTTCTCCGATTTTACTATGAATGGAAAAGGCAAAGTCGAGTGCAGTTGATCCCAGTGGCAGCATTTTCACATCCCCTTTGGGAGTATATACATAAATATCTTCTGCCAGGAAGCTGGTTTTGAAATCCTGCAAAAAATTGATGGAGTCATTATCTTCCATTGTCAATACTTCACGGATTTGTTGAAACCATTTATCGAATCGGCTTTCGTCACTGGCGCCTTCCTTATATTTCCAATGGGCGGCCAGTCCTTTTTCGGCAATCTCATTCATGCGTTTGGATCTGATCTGGATTTCCACCCACTTTCCCTGCGGTCCCATCACGGTGGTATGAAGCGCTTCATAACCGTTTGACTTTGGATTGCTCAGCCAGTCACGCAGTCTTTCCGGCGAAGGGGTATATTCGTCTGTAATAATGGAATACACTTTCCAGCAATCTGCCTTTTCTCCTTCAGGCGGGGAATTGATAATAATCCGGATGGCAAACAGATCGTAAACTTCTTCAAAAGAAACGCCTTTCTTGCGCATTTTTGTCCAGATGGAATGTATACTCTTGGGCCGGCCGTATATTTCGAAATCAAAATGCGCCTGCTCCATGTGTTCGCGCAGGGGTTTAATAAATTCATTGATATACCGGGAGCGTTCACGTTTCGTTTCCGCCAGTTTTCTGGCTATTTCTTTGTATTCCTCAGGCTCGAGGTATTTCATAGCCAGGTCCTCGAGTTCGGTTTTGATATTATAAAGACCCATACGGTGTGCAAGAGGCGCAAAAACATAAACGGTTTCCGAGGCTATCTTAAGTTGTTTGTCGCGCTTCATGCTGTCCAGGGTTCGCATATTATGCAGCCTGTCTGCGAGTTTGATCAGTATCACCCGGGGGTCGTCGGTGAGTGTAAGCAGTATTTTCTTAAAATTTTCAGCTTGTTGGGATGCGTTCACATCGATTACGTTCGAAATCTTGGTGAGGCCATCCACGATGCGGGAAATTTCACTACCGAAATCCCTTTCAATATCTTCCAGCGTGATATCCGTATCTTCCACTACATCATGCAGCAGGGCACAGATCGTCGACCTGACGCCCAGGCCGATTTCTTCTACACAGATCTGACTGACGGCAAGGGGGTGGAGAATGTAGGGTTCTCCGCTTTTACGCCGCATAGTTTTATGGGCTTCGGCTGCCATTTCAAAGGCGTCCCGGACATGTTCCTTATCCCCGGCCTTCAATTTTGGTTTCAATGAACGCAGTAATGCCCGGTATTCTCTCAGAATCAACCTTTTTTCCTGTTCCTCCGTCAAATTATACTTGGGAATTGCTGCAACAGTCTCCATGCTTACGAATTTACGCCAAAAAGCTCAAGGCCGAAAAGCTCAACGCTTAAAGCTTAACGCTTAAGGCTTTAGTTTAGATTCTTTTAATTTTCGCGTCGGGCTAATAAGGTTCATCGCTTACGCAGGAGCCATCGTAAATGGAAATTACCTTATTTTCGCGCACTGTTTTAACCGTTGACCGTTGACCGTTATCCGTTAACCGTTGACTATGGACTGTTAAACATAAAACCAAATGCGGGTGTGGCGAAATTGGCAGACGTATCAGACTTAGGATCTGACGCCGCGAGGCATGTGGGTTCGAGTCCCTCCACCCGCACAAGTAAAAGACCGGTCATTAAGACTGGTCTTTTTTGTGTCGCCGCGAGGTCTGGGTTCGAGTCCCTCCACCCGCAATTTAAAGTGCCACGTCAATTTGGCCGGGTTTAGCCTGCAGTGCGTGGCTTTTCACTGCCTGATCTGCTTCAGCCTGTTAAATTTTAATGGCTTTTTACGTAGTTTTGCAGCCCGTTTGCAGAAGGCATTTACAGCCACAGGGTCAGGACGGTCTTTAAAAATATAATATGAGTACGATTACCAGAGAGAATATCGGAATACTGAATGACAAGATTATCGTAAAGCTTGAAAAAAGCGACTATCTCCCTTCCTTTGAGAAATCACTGAAGGAGTATGGCAAGAAAGCCAATATACCGGGTTTCCGGAAAGGCATGGTTCCTACCAGCCTGATAAAAAAAATGTATGGAAATTCTGTTTTTACGGATGAGGTACTTAAAGGTGTTGAGAAAAAACTAACCGATTATTTAACTACGGAACAGCTGGAAATATTTGCCCAGCCTCTGCCGCTACCTGAAAACGACGCAAGTCAGATCAACATGACCCAGCCGCAGGACTATTCATTCGCTTTTGAAGTGGGCCTGAAACCCGTTTTTCAATTACCTGACCTGTCTTCGCTTACTCCTATCCGTTATCAAATCATCATCAGCGACGAGATGCTGAACGAAGAAATTGAAAGGCTTCAGCAGAAAAACGGAACCATGACGGATCCGGAGACTGTGACCGGCGATGAAAATGTATTAAATGTAAGTTTCCAGGAATGTGATATCGATGGCTTGCTGGTGGAAGGCAGTCAGCCTAAAGATAACTCCCTGCTCGTAAAATATTTTGCTCCCGCTTTCCGTAACCAACTACTGGGGAAAAAAGCCGGTGAATCGTTTGTCATACAATTATTGACAGCGTTCGAAGAAAAAGAAAGGGCTTGGATTCTGCAGGACCTTGCCCTGAATAAAGAAAGTGCTGCCGATGCGGAAAAATATTTCAAATTGGTAATCGCTAAAGTGGGGCTGCTTGAAAAAGCAATCCTTGGTGAAAGTTTTTTTAAGACAGTTTATCCTGCCCGGGCGATTGAATCGGAGCTTGATTTTCGCGAAGCTGTAAAACAGGATATGGCAGACCAATGGAAAGCCCAAACCAGTAATAATCTGCAGCATGCACTTTATCACGAACTGCTCGACAAAACACAGGTTACTTTTCCGGAATCATTCCTGAAACGCTGGCTGCTGAATGGCGGAGAAAAACCAAAAACTCCGGATGAAGTAGAGAATGAATTTCCGGCTTTCTCCAACGCACTCAAATGGAACCTGATTACCGATAAAATTGTCACTGAAAATAAAATTGAAGTGACTCCGGAGGATATCCGGGAAGCTGCCAGGAAACAACTATTCTCCTACCTGGGCGGACTGCCACAGGGGGCTGAACAACCCTGGGTGGAAGACTACGTAAATAAGATGATGCAGGACAGAAGATTTGTTGAGGAAACGTACCAAAACCAGCGCACAAATAAAATGCTTCATTGGGTGGAAACACAGGTGAAACCCGTTGATCAGCCCATCACTGCGGAAGCTTTTAATAAGCTAAACGAAGAACACAAACATCATCACCACGAATAAATCATGAAAAATCCTGCTTTAAGCAGGATTTTTCATGATCACTGCAACTCTGTCAGTTTTTTGGAAGTTTAAAAGTTTGGACGGAGATTTGAACGGTAAACTCCTATTCTGCCAATCCATCCTCAAGAAAAAATAATTCTATTATGCGTCATGGTTCCGAGTTTGAAAAATACGCCGTTAAGCATCTAGGCCTTTCCAGCAACACGTTGAACAGTTATGAGAAATATCTGGTAACCGGCCTTACACCGAATATCATTGAGGAACGCCCCATGAATGTAGCGGTCATGGATGTGTACAGCCGCCTGATGATGGACCGCATCATTTTCCTGGGTTATCCCATTAACGATGAAGTGGCCAATATCATCACTGCCCAGCTCCTCTTCCTGGATAGCACAGACCGCCATCGGGATATTCAAATGTACATCAACAGTCCGGGGGGGTCTGTATATTCCGGTCTCGGAGTATATGACACCATGCAATATGTTACGCCTGATGTCGCCACAATTTGTATCGGCATGGCTGCGTCTATGGGAGCGACCCTGATGTGCGCCGGTACCAAGGGTAAAAGAACAGCGCTCAAACACAGCCGTGTGATGATGCATCAGCCCAGCGGTAGCATTGGCGGACAAGCCAGCGATATTGAAATCACTGTAAATGAAATCCGGAAACTGAAGAAAGAACTCTATGAAATTTATGCATTTCATACAGGGAAAACAATCAAACAGATTGAGAAAGATTCAGACCGTGATTACTGGCTGACGGCCATAGAAGCGAAAGAATACGGTCTGGTTGATGAAGTGCTCGTAATCAATCCCAGGAAAGAAAAAAAAGATTAAATAAATAATTAGAAACGAATACCATGAAATATTCCAAATACCCTGTACAACCTTTTCGTCTGGATGATGAACCTTCTGAAGAGAAGGAGGATAAGCCACAAACGGATCCGGGTATGCTGATGAAAAAGCTTGAAAAATATTTTTTCGAGACACGTACTGTTCAGCTTTGGGGACCTGTGGATGATCGTTCCGCCAAGGACATTATTAATAAATTTTTTCTGTTGGATGCAGACAAATCCGGCACGGAAATCCGTTTTCTGATAAATAGCCCGGGTGGGATGGTTACCAGCGGCATGGCCATTTATGATATAATGAAAATGCTGAAAAGCCCGGTGAGCACGGTTTGCATTGGCCTGGCTGCTTCCATGGGTTCCATATTACTTTCCGGAGGAACGAAAGGAAGACGTTTTATTTATCCGCATGGAGAAGTAATGATACACCAGCCCAGTCTCGGCGGATACATCCAGGGTGTGAGTGTGGATTTGGAAATCCAGGCTAAACAAACTAAAAGAGTCAAGGAGATTGCTGCAAAAATCCTGGCTGAAAACTGTGGTAAAAAATTCGATCAGATCATGAGAGACTTCGATCGGGATTACTGGATGGATGCCAAAGAATCTGTAGAATATGGTATTGCAGACCAGATCAGCACAGATATTTAAGTTTCTAACGCTGCATACCAAACGCTGAACGCCAGACACCTAAAACTAAATGCGTTTAGCTGGAAACCGGACAACCGTCCCTGAATCAATTAAGCCCGGATTTGAATCCGGAGATATCACTCCCTTGCGGAGTGCCTGCGTTAGGCATTGAGCGTTAAGCCTTAAGCCCTTAAGTTGGATTTAGCACATAAGTTGATTAATTTTGCAGTTATTTCTAAAAGATGGCAAAAAATACCCTTCATTGTTCTTTTTGCGGCCGGAGCCGGGATGAGGTGAAAATACTCATTGCAGGCCAGGAAGGACATATTTGTGAAAATTGTGTGGAGCATGCACAGGAAATTATCCAGCAGGAATTGATCGTGCGGGATGATGCTTCGCCTTCTTCCCAATTCAAACTCACTGTCAAAAAGCCCATCGAGATCAAACGTTTTTTGGATGAGTACGTCATTGGTCAGGACGATGCAAAAAAAGTGCTGGCTGTTGCCGTATATAATCATTACAAAAGGCTGCAACAAAAGGTTACCGAAAATGATGTTGAAATTGAAAAGAGCAATATTATTATGGTGGGCGAAACGGGTACCGGAAAAACCCTGTTGGCCAAAACCATTGCTAAACTGTTAAACGTTCCGTTTGCTATTGTGGACGCCACTGTTTTTACAGAGGCGGGTTATGTAGGTGAAGATGTGGAAAGCATTCTTACAAGGCTTTTACAGGTTTGCAATTACGATGTCGTCAGTGCAGAACGGGGAATCGTTTATATTGATGAAATCGATAAGATTGCCCGAAAAGGAGATAATCCTTCCATTACCCGCGATGTTAGCGGTGAGGGTGTTCAACAGGGGTTGCTCAAACTGCTGGAAGGTACGGACGTACTTGTTCCGCCTCAGGGTGGCCGAAAACACCCCGAGCAAAAACTCATCAAGATCAATACACAAAATATTTTGTTCATCTGTGGTGGCGCGTTCGATGGTGTTGATAAAATAATTGCCCGGCGGATCAATACCAATGCGATCGGATTTAACGTCAATAAAGAGCAACAGGAGTTTACACGGAAGAATTTGTTGCAGCATGTGAACGCCCCGGACCTTAAATCGTTTGGGCTGATTCCGGAACTACTGGGTCGTTTACCTGTCGTTACTCACCTTAACCCGCTGGATAGTGTTACGCTGCGTTCTATCCTGACCGAACCCAAGAATTCACTGATCAGACAATATAAAAGATTATTTGAATTGGAAGGAATCCAGCTGAGCATTGAGGATGACGTTCTGGATTTCATGGTTACTAAAGCTGTTGAATACAAACTCGGAGCGCGCGGATTACGCAGCATTTGCGAAAGTATTCTTACTGACGCCATGTTCGAACTTCCTTCCTCGAAAGAAAATAAATTTCATCTGAATCTTGAATACGCCCGGAAAAAATTTGACACCAGTAAGATGAGTCTGCTGAAAGTTGCCTAAAGCTGAACTCCAGGCATGAAAAATTCCAACCTATTTTTCTTATGAAAGAATTGCTCGATAAGTTAAAGGCAGAGGGATTGACGGAAGCGCAGGCTATCAAAGCCGTGGAAATCATGAAAAATTTCGCCAAATCCAAATTCCCTCTTTTTGGCGGAGCTATTGACAAATTATTTGACAAATACAGCAAACCACAGGAAGAAGATTTTATGCCGTAAAAGGCTTAACGCAAACCTGTCATCCGTCAACCATTAAGAACCTCTCTCGCAATTACGATTTTCTGAATTTCTGAAGTGCCCTCTCCGATAGTACAAAGCTTACTGTCGCGATAAAATTTCTCAACGGGAAAATCTTTAGTGTAACCATACCCGCCGAATACCTGGACTGCTTCCGTAGCAGTTTTCACTGCAATTTCGCTGGAATAATATTTAGCCATGGCAGATTCCTTAGTTACGGACAGACCCCTGTTTTTGCGATCGCCTGCCTGAAGTGTCAATAATTCCGCAGCCATAATTTCTGTTGCCATATCAGCCAGTTTGAAGGATATGCCCTGGAAGGAAGATATGGGTTTATCGAATTGGTGCCTTTCCTTGGAATATTTTACCGCGGCATCATATGCCCCTTTTGCAATACCCACACCAAGGGCCGCAATGGAAATCCTACCGCCGTCCAGGACCTTAAGTGACTGTTTGAAGCCCTCGCCAACATTACCCAGTCGGTAACCATCAGGTATACGGCAATTATCGAAAATCATTTCTGCTGTTTCACTGGCACGCATGCCGAGTTTGTTCTCTTTTTTTCCGCCGGTGAAACCGGGTATTCCCCGTGGAACCACGAAAGCCGTTGCATTATTTTTTTCCCTGGGTGCACCCGTTCGGGCAATCACAACAGTAATATCGCTGCTGATGCCATGGGTGATCCAGTTTTTCGTTCCATTGATAATCCAGTCCTGGCCAGATCTCAGCGCCGTACACTGCATATTTGCCGCGTCACTTCCGGTATTGGCCTCTGTGAGTCCCCAGGACCCGATCCATTCTCCGCCTGCCAATTTTGGTAGATATTCCTTTTTCTGTTCCTCGCTGCCAAAATTCAGTATATGGCCGATGCACAGGGAATTATGGGCTGCCAGGCTAAGTCCGATCGATCCGCAGACGCGTGCAATCTCTTCAATGATGAGGATATATTCTATATAGCCCATGCCCGATCCGCCATATTTTTCCGGAACAAAAACACCCATCAGGCCCAACCGGCCCATCGCACGCATCGTCTCAATGGGAAAATGCTGGATTTCATCCCACTCCATAATGTGCGGTCTGATGTGTTGTTGGGCAAAATCCCGGGCCGTGGCAGCTGCCTGCCGGGAAACTTCGTCAAATTCAAAATTCATATGCGGATTATAGAAATAAAATGGGCAACAACCAGGGGTTGCTGCCCTTACAGCAAACAATCGTTCAATTGCTAAACCAAGGCTCGTTAAACCAAAAGCAAGTTATAAAATAAATTGAAAAAAAACTAACGATTGTTAGTTTTTAATATTGTTAAAACGTCATCTGTAATTCCATTGACCCAAAGCTGGGGGATGAGCTGAAAATCAGTCTTAAAAATCAGTCCGGCAATCTGTATCCAGGGATACTAGATATAATCTATTGATAATTAATTAATAAGCGGAATCTCAAATTTGCCGATCCGGCTCAAACGCTCTAGCTCTTTTCCGAAACTTACAAATCAGGTTTTGTCTTTTCTGACTCGGATCCATTTCGATTGGTCATCATAATGGTTTTCCCTGGCAGACAGAATGATCTGATTGATATTTTTATCTATGAAATTCCGGATAACGGTATTCAACATGATGCGGGGATTTGCCCCTAATTCACCAAAGGCCAGGGTTTCCCTGTCTTGAAAAACAGTTTGAAGTGTGGCAGTGTCCTGGAGATTAATTTGCAGCGTCAGTATATTGCCCACCGTTTGAAAATTCACTTCTGTTTTAACAATATAATCCGAAGACAGTGGGGATCGGGTGATAAACTGGGAAGCTTTCAAAAGGCCGACCCTGACCAGGTTATCAGTAATCCGGTTATTATCAATATAAAAAAAGCGTTGGGCCTGAACCAGTCCAAAACAGCAGCACAGACAAATCAGGAAAGATATTTTTTTCATTCGTATTCCGCTGAACCGTTTATTTGCTGAAATTACTTATAATTCACTTCAAAACATTGATTGGCACATTCAAAAAGATTTATGGATAACGAACCTTCCCGACGCCGCTTCGTAAAAAATGCAGCGACAGGCATAGGGCTATTATCGCTGCCCGCCCTCCTTCAGACCAAAAAACCAAAGGATCAAAAACTCAGTATTGTTTGTGTGGGCGGCCATCCGGATGACCCGGAAAGCGGATGCGGTGGCACCCTGGCCAGATTTGCAGCTGCTGGTCATACCGTTGTTATCATTTACCTGACCCGCGGTGAAGCAGGTATTCCGGGGAAATCACACAGCGAGGCGGCGGCTATCCGAACCCGTGAGTCCGAAGAGGCCTGCAAAATTCTACAGACCAAACCAGTATTTGCAGGACAAACAGATGGTGACACCCTTATGAACAATGACTGGGTTCGTATTTTACAGAGGTTGCTGGATGATGAAAGGCCGGACATTGTTTTTACCCATTGGCCTATTGATTCACATAAGGATCACCAGATAGCCAGCCTGCTGACCATTCAAAGCTGGATACGATCCCAAAATAAATTTGAATTGTATTTTTTTGAAGTATGTACCGGGGAACAAACCCTGGTTTTCAAACCTTCGGATTATGTTGATATTTCAACTACTCAGGAGCAGAAAAGGAAAGCAGTATTCTGCCATGTGAGCCAGGATCCGCCGGGCATTTACCAGTGTGGTCACGCAGCAATGGAAGAATTTCGCGGCCGTGAACTCGGTGTTAAAGCAGCCGAAGGATTTGTACGCATGACCGGGATGAAAAATGGAAATCTGATTATCCGTCCCTGAATTCCATCCCAAAAAACTGCAGGGTTATCCTTCCTTAAAATTATTGTATTTCCTGAAGCGTAGAAAATCGCCGGCAGATTCGTTTTATGGATGTACTGTCAAATATGGTTTCAGCTTTGCAAATTTCCCGGAATCCATTAGTGCAAGTTGCATCAGTTCATCCACCGATCGAAAATAACCATGCTGATTGCGATAGGCTAAAATTGCTTTGGCAATCTGCCAGCGAATATAGGGATGCGATTGCAAAGACTCTTTTGACGCGTTGTTCAG
>JBGPBW010000152.1:0-11838 GCA_041481385.1 Puia sp. | reverse complement strand
GTACAGCCTTACCATTGAAATTAAAAAAAGGCTGCGATTGTAATAATTCGGTTTGGGAAATTGACAGTTTGCTGAAGTCAGGCGGTTTGGTTGCACTGAACCGCAGGCTATCAGTATTATACAACACAGGGGTATCAACAACTATTTTAACTGGTCTACGGATAAGCGGTTTAGCCGGTAATGTATCTGAGGTAAGGGGTCGTGCAACTGAGGAATCAGCCAGACGACTGGAATCCGTGGTCGTTTGAGCACCCGCCCGGAACATCTGGAACAAAATAAAAAAAAGCAGTGCAGCTCGTTTTGCCAAGGGATCAATAGTTACATTCAAAATTCCGGATTCTCCTGCGACTCGGGAAATAGGCCCGACGACCGCAAAGATTGTGATTCAACGCGGATTGATTAAAAAAAGTTTACGTACCCGAGATGAATCTTTGCCTGACTGAATTCAAAAGGATTGCTGCCCGTTTTTCCAACGGCATAAGACATGTTAAAAATGCCGGCTTTGGTTTCGAAAGCCACTCCGGCTCCCAAACCCAGGTACAAATTATTGATAGCATATCCAGGTACATCATTTTTCGCCCAGCCCCCATCAACGAAAGTAAACAGAAAGGAATTCATGCCCACGAGATACCGATATTCCAGGCTGCCGACAGCGTATACCGAAGCCAGAATGCTTTCTTCATTAAATCCCCGCAGTAACCGATACCCGCCGATCTGAAACAATTCATTCCAAAAAATCTTCGGACTCTCATACCAGGCCGCATTCACAGCAAACCGGAACGTGGATGCATTACTCAATGAAAAATAATGGGCGCCAGCCACATTCAACCGGAATTGATAAGCAGAAGTTTTAAGTGTATCATAGAGTGATCCATAATCGAAAGATGGATCATTTTCATCTTTGAGCCGGATGATCTGACTGTTCTTTTTTAAGCGTTTGGTTCCGGCCGAGCCGATAAAATAAAATTCATTACCACGAACTGCATTGAATTTATAATTGGTGTTATTGAATTCATAAGTGGCGCCCAGGTTCAGGGAACTTACATCTGCCACCTGCGGCAGCGTTCGTGTGGCAATGATCTGTGCAGTATCAATGGTTAAGACGGTGCAACCGGCCGTTTGAATAAATACGGATCCTTTTTTATTCATCGATGCATTAAACTGCATACCCAGCATGCCTTCTGTGTTGACATAGGATGAATCTTTTTTATACAGTGAAAATGCGAGGTTAACCCCATACGGTGAATGAAAAATATAAGGTTGCTGGTAACTTACATTCAGCCTCGGTGATTTTTGTTGCAGTTGCTGCCAGTTTAAAGCCAGGTTTTCTGCATTTCCGAATGGATTTCTCAGCATTACAGTTGCTTCACCAGTTACCAGCAGTTTATTACTCTGCGGATTGCTATTGGGTAGTAAACCAACCAGTACATCGATCTGGCTGCTCTTCCTGGGTTTCAGATACAAATTCAAGACAGAACCCGTTCCCAGCATATTAATGCTCCATGGTCTTTCTTCCTGAATAAAAGGAAGTTCCCGGATGCGCCTGCTGATAGACAGTAACCGGTCTTTTTTATAGATACTGCCTTCAGGAATGCCCAGGTATCTTTCCAGGAACTCAACCGAGATTTTCGCCTGACCGATGATATGAATACTATCAATTTTATATAAAGGCCCTTTTTCTATATTAAGAATCGCGCTGATCGCACCCTGATTGATGCTGACACTGTCCAAAGAAATTTTCGCAAACGGATAGCCGTTATTTTCCAACCAGTTTAATATCTGTAATTCTTCTGCGTGAATATATTCCGTGGTTGCCGGTTTGCCGGTCAGTTTCCTGGCACTCCAGCCCGCCGCATTCAAAATGGCTGCATCTGCCTGCCGGGTGTTGATTTCTGACCAGGTAAATTTTTCTCCGATATATAGTTGCAATGTTGCACCTGCCGAATCAAATTGTAAGCTGTCGATCGATGCAGAAGTGAATCCTTTGTTTCGGAGCAGGTCTGTTAGCTTGTATATATATTCGGTGCAGAGGGCTCGGTCTTTAAAATCCGGTGGTATGCCAAGTGAAGCAGATCTGAGTAGTGAATCGTGGGAACTGAGTTTTACATGGAGTGCATATTGGGCATGAGCGGTCCCGAAAGATGCAAGCAACAAAAAGGGCATGACCACATATAATCTTAATTTCGCCATTCGCTCAAAAACGCATTCGTAATTCATAAAATTAGCCAATCCTGTGGCAGGCATTTATATTCATATTCCTTTTTGTAAACAAGCCTGTCATTATTGCAATTTTCATTTCTCCACCAGCACCAGGTTGCAAAACGATTTTACTGTTGCTTTATTGAAAGAAATGAAAGAGCGGTCGTTTTACCTGGACGGAGAAAGAATAGAAACCATTTATTTTGGCGGAGGTACTCCTTCCCTGTTGCCGGATGCTGTTATCCGGGAAATTCTCGAATCCCTTTATCACCTGTTTTCGCTTAGCCCGGATCCGGAAATCACCCTGGAATCCAATCCCGACGATATGGCGCAGGAGCGGCTGGTAGCCTGGAAAAAAATGGGAATTAACCGCCTGAGTATCGGCATTCAGTCTTTTTTTGCAGAAGACCTGAACTGGATGAACCGTGCACACGACGCTAGTCAGGCCATCCGGGCACTTGAACAGACCCGGATAGCGGGATTTGATCAGTTCAGTCTCGACCTGATTTATGGATCACCGGGGCTGACTGATGAGAAATGGAGTAAAAATCTCCACAAAGCCCTGTCCTTCAATCCGCCGCATATCTCCTGTTATGCACTGACGGTTGAACCTAAAACAGCCCTGTATTCCATGATCCGGATGAAAAAATCCCCGGATATCCACCCCGACACGCAGGCTGCCCAATTCATTACAGGTATTGAAACCCTTGAATCCGCTGGTTATGAACATTATGAGATTTCAAGTTTTGCTAAACCGGGCAGTCGGAGTCGGCATAACAGCTCCTATTGGCATTCCAAAAAATACCTGGGCCTGGGTCCTTCAGCGCATTCCTTTAATGGAAACAGCCGCCAATGGAACAAGAGCAACAATGCACTCTATATTAAAGGTGTGATGACAGGTCAGGCCTATTTTGAAACGGAATTCCTGCAGCCGAGGGATCTGCTGAATGAATATATCATGACCTCGCTCCGCACGCGGGAAGGACTGGATCTAAGGCAGGTTTCTGCGTTATTTGGAGAAGACAAAGAAAAAAAACTGGAACAAGAGGCTGCAGCTTATATCCGGTTGAAGCAGGTGGAAAACCAGGGGGGGAAACTTGTGCTGACCAGAGATGGGAAATTGTTTGCAGACGGCATCGCATCAGCATTATTTTTTGACTGAATGGCGATGATCCGGTTTGGGGACGGTTGTCCTTTGGGGATGCTGGAAACGTTCCTTCAGGTATTTCAGCAGCTGGGCTACTGAAAGGATCGCCACCATCACGAGGATGGCCGTAAATCCAAAACCCTGATAAGAAAGCGGCATCATATAATTACTCTTTAAAAAATCAGACCATCAAACCTTCCAGACGTTTAAACCCTTCCCGGACATTAACATTTTGCCAAAGAATCTGATAAACCATATCGGCGATCGGCATGTCGGCCTTTAACTGCTGGTTTATTAAGTACAAGCAAAGGCTTCCTTTGTAACCTTCAGCAACCATATTCATTTCCAGTTTTGCCGCGTTCACCGAATACCCCTTACCAATCATATTACCGAAAGTCCTGTTCCTGCTGAATAGGGAATAACAGGTCACCAGCAGGTCTCCCAGATACACGGATGCGGCATAGTTCGCACTCTTTTTATCATCTACGGACTTATAGTCTTCATGGATGCCTACTTCCATATGACTGATCCCGGCCTTCCATAAAAACCCAGCCATTTCATCCGCGCAGTTGGCAATAAACACACTGAGGAAATTGTCACCATATTCCAGTCCGTGTGCCATGCCCGCTCCCAGCGCATAAATATTCTTCAACACGGCGGCATACTGAACACCATAAATATCATTGTTGGTGATAGTGTTCAGGTATTCCGTTGAAAAATTAGACGCAATTTCCAGCGTATCGGTAACAGAAAAACCGGAAAAAGTGAGATAAGATAACTTTTCAGCTGCAATTTCTTCTGCATGACAGGGGCCCATAACCGTAAAGTATCGTTCCGTTTCAAAACCAAACTGCTCGCGCAGCCAGTCGTTCAACAGTAAGTTTTTACCGGGCAGAATACCTTTTACTGCCGAAAGGACTTTTTTCCCTTCAAATATTCCTGCAGGCAATCCTTCAAAGGTTTGTTCGATATAAGCCGAGGGAATGGCAATGATGATGCAGTCGGAATCACGGATCAATTGCTGCAGATCGCCGGTGAGGCTGAGGCGGTGCATGTCGAAATTCACCGAGCTCAGGTATTGGGGGTTATGACTTTTTCTTTGGAGATGTTCCCGGATCACGGGATTACGTATCCACCAGTTCAGCGATTGTTGATTATCTGTCAGGATTTTGACAAGGGCTGTTCCCCAACTGCCGCTTCCGACCATTCCAAATCGCATGGTTCCAGTATTTCAGTGAATAAACCCTGGCGAATCATCATTTCTTCGCTTCGAACAACTTGTCTTTATCTACCACGGACACTTTGGTTCCGCTATTCAATATCTTGCTCACGGTTCCGTAAGGACCGGTAACCACAGTATCACCTAATTTTATACCGGACAGGATTTCAATATTATTAATATCCTGGATATCGGTTTTTACACTCACTTGCTTTACCGAATTACCGGACTGAAGCAGGAATACGACTTCATCCAGATCACCACCTGAACTTACCGGTTTCACATCTCCGTTATTATCTTCAGCGGGTTTTTTGTCTTTGGCCGCTGCCGCTGCACCCGCAGATTTTTCACGGGTGGTGACTGCGTTGATCGGCACTGACAACACATCCTTATGTGTCTTCGTCTGAATATCTGCGCTGGCAGTCATGCCCGGGCGAAACACCAGACCCTTGCGACTCTTAGCTGCAGTCAGGTCTTTATAAGTAGCCGGATCAAGACGGATATGTACTTTGTAGTTGGTCACATCGTTCGTTGTGGAACTGGAACTGCTGCTGGCAGTTGCCACTATGCTGCTGGCAATTTGTGTAACCGTACCCTTGAATTTACGATTGTTATATGCGTCCACTTCTACGATCGCTGAATCACCCAGATGAACTTTTGTGATGTCATTTTCACCTACATCCACAACCGCTTCAATCTTACTCATATCGGCAACCCGCATAATTTCTGTACCTGCTGCAAAAGAATTACCCGCAACACGTTCACCTTTCTTGACACTGAGCAGGGAAACTACTCCGTTTAAAGGCGAACTTATCGTTGTCTTATTTACGTTTGCCGCCTGGATCGCCAGGTTGGCTTTTGCACTGGACACCGCAGCCAGACTACTTTGAACATTTTGCAGTGCCGCATTATAATTTGCCTGCGCGGTTCTTAAACTGGTCGTCGCGGTTTCAAATTCTGCCTGCGAAATAACTTTTTCATTCAACAGGGTCTTCTGTCTGTCGTATTGTAATTGCGCCGCATCCATAGTTGCTTTTAAACCCGGTAACTGCGCATTCGAATTTTGCACCATGGCTTCCTGCTGATCCACCTGTGCCGCAGCCTGGTTACGCGTATTGGTATATATATCAGCAAATATTTTAGCGAGTTGCTGTCCTTTGCGAACACTGTCTCCTTCTTCCACATTCAGCTCAACAATTTCTCCCGAAATATCTGAACTCATTTTGACTTCCACTTCCGGATAGATTTTACCGCTGGCTGTTACAGTTTCCGTAATGGTATGCTTGCCTACTTTTTCGACAGAGACTTTGATCCCTTCTTCCTTACCAATCACTCCCGCTTTTTTTAAAATAATTACCATGAGAATCAGTACGACAAGACTGACAATAATCCAGATCACTTTCTTATTCATAAGACGTTGTTGTAAGGTTTTTTATAATTTAATGCCCATGCCTTTGTAGTATTCGAGCACTTTCATGCGAAATACAAAATCATAATGCGAGATCAGTTCATTGGCACGGGCAGTGAATAAACTATTCTGATTGACTAAATAATCAATGGTATTCAGCATACCGATATTATATCTTTTGGTAGCCAGGTCAAAGGATCTCTCTGCAACAGCGACCGACTTTTTATTAGCCTCATATTTTTCCATTGAAGCCACGGCATTGTAATAAGCCTGGTAAATGCCCTGTTTGAGCGCGAGCAGATCATTGTCCTTAGTCAGTTTGGCTGATTCGACATTGAGTTGTGATTTCTTATAATTTGTACGGGCATTGTTTCCATTAAAAATGGGAACATTCAATTGAAGACCCACCTGCTGGCCAAAGTTATTAGACAACTGGCTTCCGTAGCCAGTCCATGCTTTGTAAAAGGGCTGGCCCTTGTAAACTCTCTGAAGAATCGGATTCCATACTGTATCCTGTCCCTTATTTATATTATTAAATGCGTATTGATATCCGGTGGTCGGGCTACCAGTTTGTGCGTATCCTAAATTTTGTATGCTGACTGCACGTAGGTCATTGAAAAAGTTGCTGCCCAATGCGCCAAAGGCCGATAAGGTTGGATATAGTCTACCCCTACTGAAATCCACGTTCTTTTCTGCCGCATTGATCCTGAGGTCATTCATTTTCTGTTGTGGAAATGTCCCAACGGCAATAGAGTATACAACATCCGGTTGCATAGTGGAAATGGGTTCTGTTGGAATGGATTCTACAGGCGGCGTATCCAGATCAAATGGAGCCGCCGCATCCAGGTTCAGGATGGCTTTCAATTGCAGGTTGTCGATATCATAGGTTTCCTGAGCTGTGATAACGGCCGAGGTATCCGCAGCGAACTGCACTTCAAGTTCGGCTTCATTCAACTCGGGAACTGACCCTGCATTTACAAGTGCTTTCGTATTACTTAACTGCTGGCGGGTTAGAGACAGTTTGATAACAGCGAGTGTGACCTGCTGCTTGGCCAGTAAAGCGGTAAGGTATCCGGCTGCAACATTCAGCGTGACGTCATTTTTGACTTTGTCGATATTGACCATCTGCGCTTCATAAGTGAATTTGTTTGATTCCTTTGCACGGCGCAGGGCAAACCAGTTAAAAAGCGTTATGCCCACCTGCAGACTGTATTGCTGTGATAATCCCTGCTGATCCACATAAATATTGTTCGTCGGGTCGATGGAACGACCGAAATTCAGTCCAACCTGTGTATTCGCATTGGCAGTTCCGAATTGAGCCCATTTCGATTGTTCAAAAGTGAGTTTGGAAACCCGGGAATCAATATCTGCCTGTTTAATCGAAATATTATTGGCGAGCGCATACTCAACACAACGGCGGAGATCCCATTTATCCTGGGCGACGGCAAAAAGAACAGTAAAAGTTAGGAATAGGAATATGGTTAATATTTTGGTTGTTCTCATGAAACAATTTTATGGGAGTCATCCGTCGGTTCCTGGTTCAGGGAACTGCAGTCGGAAATATTGCTAAAATAAAGAATCCATTCCCATTCCCAATCAAAAAAAAAGCTTAAAATGCCTTTAGAATGATAAACGGAAAGACTGCTCCAGATCACCGGTGATATATTCAGCAGATTCCAGGCCGATATAGATCCTCAGCATCCGGTGTTCCGGGTTCCCCGCATCAAAATCGGCATCTTCCATTCCGGCGCAGCGCGGCAAAATTAGGGATTCATGACCTCCCCAACTAACGGCCATCATTATATGTTGGAGGTTTTCGCAAAATTTCACGATTTCAGCTCTTGAACCGGCCCGAATAAAGAAGCTGATCAGTCCGCAGGCATCCATCATCTGTTTCCGGGCGAGCCCGAATTGAGGGAATGACTTGTCGAGTGGAAACAGCACCGATTCCACCCGTTGATGACTTTTCAAGAACTGCAGTACGCTTTTGGTGGTTGCTGTAATATGCTTCAGACGCAATTCCAGTGTTCGAAGTCCCCTGATCAGCAGCCAGGCATTAAAGGGCTGGATGCCGCTGCCCACAGCCAGGTATTCGCAATCAAAGATTCTTTTCATCATCACACGGCTGCCGGTGAGGATACCCCCCAGCGTATCGCTGTGACCGCCGATATACTTGGTTGCCGTCTGCATACAAATATCGATACCCATGGGAATGGGTTTTTGGTAAAGCGGTGTACAAAACGAGTTATCGATCAGGGTAATCAGACCGAACCTTTTGGCAAAAGCGGCCACTTTTTCAATATCCTGAATGGCGAAATTCCAGGAATTTGGACTTTCCAGGTAAATAAACCGGGTTTCGGGCCGCCTGGCATTTTCAAACTGCTCTATAGTAGTGCCGTCAATATAAGTTGTTGCTACGCCGAACCGGGCAAAGATCTGGTCAAACATCCGCTTAACCCAGGTGTAGGGATTTTTTACACTAATGATATGATCGCCCTTACTCACGTTGGCTAGTACGGCCGCAAAAATTGCCGCAGCCCCGCTGTTAAACACCAGGCAATCCTCCGCTTCATCCAAAGCAGCCAGCTTCTTTCTTAAGATATCCACAGTCGGATTCAACCCCCGGCTATACAGATATCCAGAATACTCGTCCGCAAATAATTGTTTCAGAGCTTCCACCGTGTTTACCCGGAAATTGCTGGTCTGCATGATGGGTGGTGAAACGGCATTAAAATAGTCCATCCGGTTTTCCCCAAGTTCATTCACTATGTATGAGATATCCGTGAAGTCTTCCATTATCCGCTGTCATTTGATTACAGGATTTGAAAATAACCAATCCCGCGATATACGGAAGAAAATTTCCTATTCATAATTAGTCCACCAGTCTGCATAGTCCTGTCTTTCATTCCGGCCTGAAGAGCCTTCATGGTATAACTCAGCCTTTCCCTGCCTGATTTGAATGAGACTGTCGCAGTATTTTAAGGATGCCCTGCGGTGCGCAATCATGATGATTGTTTTATTGGAGCCGGAAAACCAGCGCAGGGTTTCCTGAACCTTTTGTTCACTATCGGGATCCAGGGCAGCAGTTGCCTCATCCAGAAATAAAATCGCCGGATCCCGATATAACGCCCGGGCTATTCCGATTTTTTGTCTTTGCCCCCCAGAAAGATTCATGCCATGTTCATGAATGACGGTTTGATACCGGCCCGGCAACCGTTCGATATATTCATCCAGACCCAACCGGCAGCAGATATCGAAAACCCGTTCCAGGTCGGGTTGCGGATCTCCGAGGGCAATATTAGATATGAAATCTCCCTGAAAAATGTCGGTAAACTGGGGAACCGCCCCGATATGTTTTCTGATCGTGTCTGTTGCAATGTCCCGGATATCCACTTTCCCGATCAATATATTTCCGGCATTCAGCGGGTAAAACTTTTGCACCAGTGACAGCAGGGTAGATTTTCCGCTTCCGTTCTCTCCCATCACGCCTGTCATCCTGTTTTTCGGAAAATGCAGCTGCAGTCCGGAAAAAACAGAACTGCCCGGTCCATAACTAAAATCGACCTCATGAAATACCAGGTCTCCTTCGGGTAAGGTTTCAATTCCCTCAGTGACCGCTTTTTCTGTTTCCAGGTCGATGATTTCAAAAAGACGATCTGCAGCAATCAGCGCATCCTGCATCGACCGGTTTACACCAATCAGTGCCTGAACAGGCAGGGTAAAAAAAGCAGTGAGTGTGTAAAAAGACATCAGTTCACCAGGGGATAAAATGCGGTCGATTACGAGGCTGCTTCCTGTCCAAATAATACAAATGGTGAGTAACCCCGTTACCCCTTCCGAAAAATGGGTAAGTAACAAACCGTTCCGGTTGCTGATAAAAACAGCCCGCATCAGGGGAACAAACCTGTTTTCTGTTTTTAGATTAAACCAGTCCGCAATGCCAAAACGGCGGATCGTTGCAACGCTTTGCACGTTTTCCACCAGCTGGTTTTCCAATGCAGCGGAGCTTTCCATCATATTTCGCTGCCATTTTGCATTCACCCGGTTGCTTATTCCATAGATCAAAAGATAAACCGGCAAACTGCAGAAAATGAGCAGGGCCATTTTCCAGTAATAGAGAAACATGAGGAACATGCACAACACCACGCTCAATAAGTTCACGACAATACTGAGCGCGACGTCATTGATGAAAACCCGGATGCGGACAGCATCGTTAACCCGACTGATGATTTCTCCGACACGCATACTATCAAAAAAACGTTGCGGAAGGTTCAGCAGGTGTTTGAAATATCCCAGGATCAGGTGCGCATCAATTTGCTGACCCGACTGTAAAGCCAGCATGGATTTCAGATATCCGATGATCATCCTGAAAAAAAACAGACCGATCATAAGGAGACTTAGAAGGTTGATCAGCGGCCTGTTTGCATCGGGCAGACCAAAATCGAAAATTTTCTGTACATATATCGAAGTGAACAATCCCAGCAGGGTATATATTCCGGCACCAGCCAGGGCCTGAATCAGCAGACTTCTTTGGGGCATAATCAATTGCCAGAAACGATTCAACACAGATTCTTTCTCATTCGCTTTTTGAAAGGACGCTGCCGGGGCAATGAGTAAAATAATGCCGCTCCATTTATTTTCAAATTCAGGAATTCCGCAGTTCATGAATTTCCCGACTGCAGGATCCATATAACAAACCTTCTTTTTTTTAATTTTGTAAACGACCACAAAATGCTGCAGTCCGTTCTCCAGCACCATATGAAAAATAGTTGGTACCGGAATACTGCTTAGCGTTATTCCTTTTGCTTTTGCTCCCCTGGTTTGAAAATGCAATTGTTCTGCGGCTTCTGTTAGTCCCCGGAGGCTTGTCCCCTGCCTGTTGGTTCCGGCATACAACCTGATCCGGCTAATAGGAATCAGTAATCCAAAATAAGCGGCAACAGAAGCCAGGCAGGCGGCACCACAATCCGATTTGTCCCGTTGTTTTACCAGGATTGATTTTTTCATCATTCATCGTTTTATATCAAAAACGGTGCACAGGATCCAACCAGTCGTTCAATCTCTGGTATAATAACTGCCAAAGGGAGCGGCGGGCGAGGAGGAATCTGGCCTGGAAGCCCATACCTTTTTTCAATTCTCCCGCATAGCCGTTGGATAGTTTTAAGATCCGGTTTTGGAGCCTGCATTTTACTTTGAAGAAGGATGTTTTATCCTGTTCGATAAAATCGTTATCGATTGAATAAATACTGGTTGTTACAGCACCAAAATAATTGTAGTTAAAAGCGTCCACATCCAGCATGACCTGCTGACCCTTATTCAATAAACCGATGTCTTTTGTTGAAACAAAACATTCGCCCATCAATGCCCCATCAGGGCCGGGACGGATTA
Source organism: Puia sp. (assembly GCA_041481385.1). Taxonomy (GTDB): domain Bacteria; phylum Bacteroidota; class Bacteroidia; order Chitinophagales; family Chitinophagaceae; genus Puia. The sequence goes on along the minus strand of JBGPBW010000152.1, from coordinate 477 downwards.
TACCCTGCGCACGAACGCTGAGGTCAACACGAATAAAAAACAAGGAGGTCGCACAGGCAAGAAACAAAAATATCAGCAACCAGTATATAATAAAACCGCTCCTCTGCATGGGCGACAGCCACCAGAGGGCGGTATCTTTCAAATTTTCGCTTTCAGTAATCATAACAGTTTATTTAAAAAGAGACTTCCTGCGAAGTCTCTTTTATTTTATTCGGAAGCTCAATCCCCGAATTTCAGATTCCCGGTTCAACTGGTACCCATTAGCTTACCAGCCTTGATACCCAACCCACCGCATATCCAGCCCAAAACCATAGAGATTCTCCTCCGGAAATGACACACGCTTCCTTTTCAGCCAACTCTTCCATTCCCTGGAGAAATTCGCCGTTCCAATTCTTTTTCATTACGAGATAATTAATAACTCCTACTCTTTGCAACATGCATGGGTTTCGGAACTCCCATCTGCAGCAAAATAGGTTG
>JBGPBW010000151.1:0-11951 GCA_041481385.1 Puia sp. | reverse complement strand
TTAACTTCAAGGTGCTGGGTATACAAAGTCTTGTATTGCATATCCCGGAATATCAGAATATATAAACCCCTGCGCAGATATAAAGTATAAACACCACTTCCATAAGAGAAATAGGTTTGATCGGCCGGTACCACTTGCCCCGGTTTGGTGCCGATTGATTCGAATTGATAATAAGCCTGTACAAGAAAAATATTTCTGTTGGTGGTTTTAACAGAGACCGGCTGACGTCGGTTTGAAAGTGCCAGCCAGGTCGGCCTTGAATAATAATAAGTGGTTTTCGGATGAACTACTGTCAGGTCATAAAGTGTTGTCCCGGTTACATTAACCGGTTCATCATCGCTCAGGGGAATGGAGGCGGAAGTCAGTGGAAATTTTTCAACATAGGCATCATAAAACGCTTTTCCAAACGAAAAATTACTTTCTTCTGTCATATCTGTCTGGTCGATGGTCAGGGGATCAAGACCAGTCATTCTCTTGAATGCCATGCCCATTGGGATGAAATCGGCTATGGTGCTTTTCTCCGCAATATGCCCGTATCCTGCGTATACAAAAATTTTTGCTTCCGGGTCCTGTTTTAAAATCCTGGCGATATTGAGTGCCTGAATGGAATCCCTTTCGGTTGGTGAATGTTTTTCAGCGAAAGGATCCTCATAGGCCACCAATTTGAATCCCAATTCCAATGCTTGGCGGATCAGTTCTCCGGCTACCGGCTCAGTAGCAAAATGACCGGTTTTATACGTGAGTTTAGATAATTCCTGATCCGGCATCGGATTCAGCATTTCCATTGCCAGGTATCTGAATCCTCGGTTGTAAAGCACATCCAGCAGTGAATAGGCAAATGCCCGGTGCAGTGGCTTATTGTACGCCTCGTTCAGCATGATGACCTTGTAGTTGGAAGCGATAAAGGAGATAAATCTTTTTGCATCTGCATTTTTTATCTTCTTCAGCTGTTGGATACTTTTTGCAATTTGCCGGTAGTCGACGTCGGTAAGGTGGGTAGTATCAGCCAGTTTCTGGTAAGCAAGGGCAGCGGAATAGTCACCAACAAATGAAACGCACTGACTGAGCAGGTCATAGTAAACCGGAGTAGAAAATGAATGCATGAATTTTTTGTCGTTACCCAATAACTGATATACCGGATAGAGGTAGTTCAGGTTTTCTCCTGTTATATAATGCAAATCTGTGAACCCGGAATCATAACTTTTCGGATTCCCGGTGGTTACATAGTGTTTGAGGCTAATCAGGGATTGATTGGGCGGTAACGGCTGTGCACCCGCAATATTCATATAAAAGAAACCAAGTATGAAAAACCAGCAGTGTATCTTAATGTTCATATTGCGGATTACATTCCTCCCATTTTCATAATGAGTTCCCATTCTTCTTCCGAAACCGGCTGAACCGACAGTCGGCCGATCCGGACAAGCGCCATGCCCGCCAGTTTTTTCTCTTTTTTAATCTGCTCCAGTGTTACGGGTTTCTTGAGTTTTTTAGAAGGTTTCACGTCAATAGCAAACCAGGCCGGATCTGCGCTGGTTGGATCGGGGTAGGCTTCCTTCGCAACCGTTGCAATTCCTACGATTTCCGTTCCTTTATTGCTATGATAAAAAAACACCTCATCTCCTTTTTTCATCGCCCTGAGGTGCAGACGTGCTGCGTAGTTGCGGATTCCATCCCAACGGGTCTGTTTATCCTTTACCAGCTGATCCCAGCTGTAAACGTCCGGTTCTGATTTGATAAGCCAATGGGCCATGTTAATTGTTAATTGTCAATTGTTAATTGTTAACGATTCAAAGATAAAGTTTAATACTAAAGAGGATCATACCAATCAAGAAGAACATGCATTACGCATTCCATTAACAATTGACAATTGACAATTAACAATTATCAGGCATCCCTTTCAGGGAGAACTTCGTATTCAATGAAAAGCCGGACAGGCTAAAATTTTGCGACAGGTTGTTTTAAGGTCACCACCTGCCTGCCCTTGTGGCACGGCGGGTGGTTTTTTTTACCAGCCGCTGCTCAGCACATCTGCGATATGCATTGTTTTAAGAGGTAGGTTTTTGTGCCTGATGTAACCGTCGAGGTGCATCAGGCAGGAAAGATCAGTAGATATCAGATATTCTGCACCCGTTTTTAAGGCGTGATTCACCTTCTGATCTGCCATAGCAATGGAAATGGACTCAAATTTTACTGCAAAACTTCCACCGAATCCGCAGCATGTTTCCACATCATCCATTTCTACGAGTTCAAGTCCCTTAACAAAAGACAATAATCTGCGTGGTTCGGTCTTTATTTTACATTCCCTTAAAGCTGCGCAGGAATCATGATATGTTGCTTTGCCCTGCAGGCGGGCATCGAAATTTTCAATATGAAGTATATTCACCAGAAAGTCCGAAAATTCATAAATCCGCTTAGCCGTGTTTTTGACTTCCTTATTGTAAGAGGAGTCTATAAATAATTCCGGATAGTAATTGCGCACAAAACCCGTGCAGGAAGCACTAGGTGAAACGATATACTCTGTTCCGGCAAAATCTTTCAGGAATTTTATACAGACTTCCTTGGCATCTTCGCGGAATCCCGCGTTAAAAGCAGGCTGTCCGCAGCAGGTTTGTTCCGCATTATATTGAACCGTGCAACCAGCTTTTTCCAATACCCGGATCATGTTGAATGCAGTCTCCGGATAAAGCTGATCAACAAAACAAGGTATGAAAAGCTGGATGTTCAATCTGGGTTACGTTTCATTGACCGTGAAAAAGAAATCATTTTCAGCGCAGCGTCAGCAGCTTCTTCTCCTTTGTGACCATGTATGCCACCAATTCTCTCTTTTGCCTGTTCCGGATTGTTGACTGTTAACACCCCAAAGATTACAGGCACCGGGAGTTGCAGATTCAATGCGGAAATACCGTCAGTTATGGCCCGGCAAACATATTCAAAATGTGGGGTATCTCCCTGGATAACACATCCGAGGGCGATGAAGGCATCTGGTTTTTTTTTGCCGGCCGCCTCCCAGTATTTTTTTATGGCAAAAGGAATTTCAAAAGCACCAGGCACTAAAAGATCGCGGAATGCAATTTTATTTTTTTCCAGAATTTTTTTACAACCGGTAAATAATTCGTCCACAATACCGGCATTCCATTCCGTTCTGACTACAATGACAGAAACGTTTTTTAATTTGGGTGCCGCATTTTTTGCTTTTCCGGAAGAAGACATGCCCGTTTATTTAACCACGCCCAGCCTGGCCAGGTAGCGGTCGATGTCAAAACCCCTTGGGGAAGCAGGGTATTTGCTTTTGATAATTTGATACATAGCAATTGCATCCTGATTCTTGCCCATGCTTTCGTACAAATACCCTGCACGAAAAAGATATTCAGGAGAAATGATTTCATCCTGTTCAAACCAGGTCCCCGCTTTTTTATATTGCTCGACCGCTTCTTCCTTCTTGTTGAGCTCAGAATACGCGTCCCCCAATAGTCCGTAAGCCTTTGCCTGAACCTGGATGGCTGAAGTTTTAAAGTCCTTCAAATATTTTACTGCATTGTTAAAATCACCCAGTTTCAAATAACAGGCACCTGCATAAAATTCAGCCAGATCAGCGGCTTTAGTGCCTTTATACCTGGATATGATTTTTACAAACCCGGCGTTTACTGCATCTCCATTCAGCGCCAGTCGCACAGAATCTGCGCGGAAATAATCTTCAGCCCTGAACATCGCTTCTGTAGCCTGCTTTTCTTTCGGGTCCTGGATGAATTGTTTGTACCCAAAATAACCTAATACCAGTATAAGGATCAGCGATAAGCCAATGGCAGATTTTCGACCATAATTGTCCTGAAAATGTTTCCATTTGTCAATAGGGGAAATCTCATTTTCTAAATGCTCACGATTTTTAATTTCACTCATGTCTGGGAATTGTGAAACAGGATTACTGTTTTTTTAGTCTTTAATAAATGGATATTGTTTGTCGATATAAATGTCCTTATATACTTCATCATCAGATGGGATTGGCGATTCCTCAGCAAATTTTACTGAAGCTGTTACAGTATCCGCAACCCGTTTGTTGATGGCATCGAGCTCTGCCTGTGTGGCATATTTTTTAGTAAGAATTGTATCAGCTACCTGGGCGATTGGATCTCTTTGCTTGTATTCTTCCACTTCTTCTTTGGTTCTGTATTTCTGGGGATCAGAAATAGAATGCCCTTTATAACGATACGTTTTGATCTCTAATAATGTGGGTCCGCCTCCTTCCCTGGCTCTTTTTATGGCACGTGAAACGCCCTCATGCACGGCTTCAGCACTCATGCCATCTATAGAATCTCCGGGCATCTCATATGCGTCGGCCAGTTTATAGATATCTACGACATTGGAAGTTCTTTCAACGGATGTTCCCATCGCATAGTTGTTGTTTTCGCAAATAAAAACAACAGGCAGTTTCCAAAGCATCGCAAGATTGAAAACTTCATGTAGCATACCCTGACGGGCGGCGCCATCTCCGAAAAAAGTGAGAACTGCGTTATCTGTTCCTTTATATTTTTCAGCAAATGCAAGTCCCGCACCGGTGCCGATCTGGGCGCCCACAATTCCATGACCACCGAAAAATTTAACGGCCACACCAAAAAAGTGCATGCTGCCCCCCTTTCCTTTTGCTGCGCCGGTTGCCTTACCATATAACTCAGCCATACAGGCGTTTGCACTAACGCCTTTGGCCAAAGCCAGTCCGTGATCGCGATAACCGGTGATGAATGGATCATCAGGCCGGGTAGCTGTCATACAACCTGCTGCAATGGCCTCCTGACCGATATAAGCATGGAAAAAGCCACGGATTTTTCCATCCATCTTATATTTTTCTTCGGCCATTTGCTCAAACTGCCGGATCAGTTGCATGAGTTCGTACCAGTATAAATAGGTTTCTTTTGAAAACTTGGTGGCCACGTGCGTAAATTTGATTTATACCTGCCGAATTGGCGGGCGGGGGGCAAAGATAAGGGGTAAAGGGGAATTTTTACAGCAAAGACTGTGTTTTTAAGACGGTTTTTTACCTTTCCAACAGCTTAAGACTTAATATTTTCCAACCAAAAGACACCGAAAAAGCAAAGTCAATTCGCCAGGTGTCGGATATTGTTCATGCAGGAAGCATTTAAGCGTTAGGCTGATAGCGGTCATTCGCATTTAGGTGAGACGTCTTGAAGACATCAAAACGCCGGTTGGCATGTAATAGTTAAATTACACCTCCGTAACCCGGACCATTACATGCAATCACTTAAGAACATTACACTTACCCAATACAAAAATTATCTTCACGAGAGTTTTTCCTTCGACAAACCAATCATCGGCATCTATGGAAATAACGGAGTTGGTAAAACCAATCTACTCGACGCCATCTATTATCTGTGTTTTACAAGGAGTTATTTTTTTAAATCGGATCTGCAGAATGTTCACCATGGTAAATCCGGATTCCGGATAGAAGGAAATTTTCAATCAGATGAAGGAAATCAGCAGGTAGTCTGTATTCTCAGAGAGACAGGAAAAAAGGAAGTCATCCGGAATGATGAAATTTACCTGCGCCTTTCCGGTCATATTGGCCGCTTCCCTTGTGTGATCATTACACCTGACGATGCCCGGATCATTACTGAAGGCAGCGATGAACGAAGAAGATTTACTGACGCATTATTGTGCCAGATGGATCCTCAATATCTTCAGCATCTGATTGAGTACAACAGGCTGGTCCAGCAACGCAACCATCTGCTTCGTTCCCTCGCCGAAAGAATTTCAACCGACCGCAGCCTGCTGGAAGTATATGATGCCCAACTATTGAGACCTGGCACTTATATTTTTGTTAAACGCCAGCATTTCTTTCGGGAGATCCTCCCTTCGATCAGGGCAATCTATTGTTATATCGCAGGCGCTGATGACGGTCTGGAATTATTTTATCAAAGCGATCTGTTAACTACCCCCTATGCTGAATTGCTGCACAATTCCCGGGAACGTGACCTGATGCTGCAGCGCACCCATGCCGGAATTCACCGGGATGATATCGATATCCGCCTGGGTGGCCAACAGTTCAAAAATATCGCATCCCAGGGTCAGCGTAAATGTCTGTTATTCGCGATGAAGCTGGCCGAATATGATATGTTGAAAATCACCAAAGGATTCGCGCCAATGATACTACTGGATGATGTATTTGAAAAACTGGATGCGCTTCGCATGCACCAGTTGCTGGAAAGAGTCTGTTCTCCCGGTAATGGGCAACTCTTTATTACTGACACCCATCAGGACCGGATCAGGGATCATCTGGAAAACCTGCATGCTGATTATTCATTGATCGGGTTATAATTGTCAATTGTTAATTGCCAATTGTCAATACTTTTAATTCGGTTTTCAAAAGTAATAGCCAGAACTATAAGATGTTCCCATTTGTCGCGAACAAACACCTTAGAATTAACAATTGACAATTGACAATTGACAATTACCTTTATGAAATGAGTGAGTATTCAATAGCAGAAGCTATGCGATTGTTCCTGAAGCAAAGCAGGCTGAAGGGCAATATGCTGGCCCTGCAGATCACCGAAGTCTGGGAACAAATCATGGGTAAAACCATTGCACGTTATACTGACAACATCGAAATTCACGGAACCACTTTGTATATTCAGACATCCATAGCCCCATTGAAACAGGAATTATTATATAAAAAAGAAAAGATCAGGGAAAGAGTGAATGAAGCATTGGGAGAAAACCTGATCAGGGAAGTGGTTATCCGCTGACGCGGGGATCTACAACACGGTAAAGCCAGTCTGCGAGGATATTAATACTGATAAAGAAAAAAGAAGTAACCAGCACGGATCCCATAACGACTGGAAAATCCAGTTTGGCCAAAGCATCCACTGTTAGTTTACCTATACCCTTCCATCCGAAAATATACTCTACAAAAAAAGCTCCGGCCAGTAATTCGGCGAACCAGCCTGTAATAGCGGTAATGACGGGGTTCAGCGCATTTCGAAGCGCGTGTTTCCAGATGACCTGGTTTCGCGACAATCCTTTTGCGTATGCTGTTCGAATATAATCCTGGTTCAAAATATCAAGCATTGAACCCCTGGTTAACTGTGCAATTATGGCCATAGGCCGAATGCCAAGCGTAATGGCGGGCAATATGGCATTCCGGATTTGCAACTGGCGCCCGATAAAGGGGTCAGTATCAAACAGGCTACCGGTCATCTGGAGGCCTGTATACTGACTCAGCACGAAACCAAAGATGTAGGCGATCACAATACTCATGAAAAATGATGGAGCTGAGATACCCAGTACGCTGGTAAAAATGGCTGTTGTATCCATCCAGCTGTCTTTTTTTACAGCTGCCAGTATACCCAATGCCATACCAAACAACGTAGCAATGAACATGGCCATGCAAGCCAGGATGATGGTGCCGGGCAAGGCTTCCATAAGCATTGACCAGACCTGTCTCCTGGTCTGGTAAGATCTTCGCAGATAAGGGAATTTTAAAACCAGCTTCGTATTTCCGCCAATGCCTAGATAATGAATATCCCTTTCCTGAAGTTGCCGCAGTTTATATACACTGATGGGAGAAACATCATTCAGGTAATAAACAAACTGTTTCCATTTTGGCTGGTCGAGGTAAAGGTCCTTGCGAATATTATTGATTGTACCTGCATCAGCACGCTGACCCAGGACAAGGCGGGCAGGATCCCCAAAACCCTGGAATAAAAAAAATACGCATACGACTACACCCAGCATAACCAGACTGCCATAAAAAATTCTTCCGGTAACCTGACTGATCATGGCGTGGTTTCGTTTTGTTTGCTTTGTACGGAAAGTTCAGCTATTCCCGGCACGGCCATATCCAGATTTGCATAACTCCATTTATTAAGAATCGTTCCCTTTTTTAGAAGGTACAAAGTAGGATCTGCCCGTGCAGCTGTTTTAACAGCGGTGGCGTCACATCCAAAAATCGGAATGTCTTTGTCCAGTTCATTGGCGCTAAGGTATGATGAAGCTTCATGACGGTTAGAGGTAACCAGGATAACCGGAATATTTTTTGAACGGGCAAGTGTATATAATAAAATGAATTGTTTATTCCACCGCGGATTGGATGTGGAAAAACTTCTGGATATCAGCATCAGCTGAAAACCCGGTCTGTCCAATATTTGCGAGGTAGTGTCATTTCCGGATCGGGTGATCAGTGAAAAATCTTTGATCTCAGCCTCGGCATTTCCCTTTCTGATGATTTTGTCGTATCGTTTGATAAAAGTGTAACTGCTGTCCAGATCTGCCGGCAGGTTATCTGCTGTGTATTCCTGCGTTTTATTATTTTTTTCATAAACGAAGTGGATCACTGTGCTGTCCGGAATCGCCCCTGCAGGTGGTTTCATTTTTTCTAAAATATTGGCACCCTTTTTAAAAGGCAGACAATCCACCAAAGGTAGATATCGCAGTGTGTACCATTGAATAGAAAATGACAAAACAATAGTAAGGCCCAGGATCATCAGACTGCCCGCTTTTGAAAACCGCGATACTATTTCCTTTCTGTAAATAAAAAGAATCAAAATGAGAGCGAGCAGAATCAGGTCTTTGATAAATGATTGAATGGCCTGCAGCGGAATGCAGTTCCCAAAACATCCACATTCCCTGATCTTTCCTGAGAGTACGGCATACCCGGTGAGAAAACTAAAAAATATAATCAGCAGCAATAACAGCCAGGCAAAAAGTTTCATATGCCAGCCAAGCAGAACAGCTACACCGGCCAGAATTTCAAATACAATCATGATAATGGAAAACCCGAGGGTATATGAATCCAGGAATGCTAAATTCCAGACTTCAAAAAATTCCTGCATTTTATAACTCAGGCCGAGCGGGTCATTGGCTTTGATGAGTCCCGAGAAAATAAATAAAATGCCGACCAGGAGACGGGCTGTATTCAGAAAAGTTTTCTTCATGGTTTGGGTGGGTTAGGCTGCATGACGTCCCTCTGCAATGCCAATCAGGGCAAAGATTGCATAATTAATGATATCTGAGAGATTTGCATCGACACCTTCACTGATCAGCGTTTTTCCGTCATTTGCAATAATCTGGCGCATTCGTTGAAGTTTCATCAGGATCAGGTCGGCAAAACTTTCCTGGCTCATTTCACGCCAGGCTTCCCCGTAATCATGGTTTTTGTTTTCCATGAGCTTTTTTACCAGAAGAACTTTTTCATCATAAAGCCTGGCCGCTTTTTCCACGCTAATTTCATCGATGTTTTCAGGATCCATCTCCAGTTGAATCAGGCCTATGATCCCATAGTTGACGATGGCCTGGAATTCACCCCTGATATCCTCTCCTACCCGTTGGGCACCTTTTTCCTGAATCGTGCGTATGCGTTTGGCCTTTATATAAAGCTGGTCCAGGATAGAAATCAAACGCAATACACGCCAGGAAGTTCCGTAATCAACTGTTTTTTTGAGGAAAATATCTCTGCAGGATTTCACCGTATTTTCATACTGACGGAGGGTATCTTTCATTTCCAAAAGTAATATATAGTAATGATCTGCCTAAATTTACGCATTCAATCAATATGTATTCACTGAATTGTAAAGGTCGTTTGCTTATCCTTGACCAACCTGTCGTAATGGGTGTGTTAAATATCACGCCCGACTCTTTTTATAAAGGCAGCAGGATACAATCCGCTGAAGAATTAATCAGCCAGGCTGGAAAAATGCTGGATTCAGGCGCTGCAATCCTGGATCTGGGCGGTCTGAGCAGCAGGCCAGGCGCAAACGAAATTTCCGTTGATGAAGAAACAGAACGTGTACTTCCCGCAATCCGGCTGGTATTGGAAAGGTTTCCGGAAGCATTTATTTCAATTGACAGTTACCGGTATGAAGTAGCACGGGCCGCGCTGGGCGCGGGTGCCGTCATGATCAACGATATCGGTGCGGGGGAATCAGACGAACTGGTTAAGCTGGCTGCGTCCGAGGGTGTACCCTATATCTGTATGCATATGCGTGGCAAACCCGGAAATATGCAGGAGTTTACCGACTATGAAGATGTGATTCTTGAAGTACTGGATTATTTTATTACAAGAAAAAGCGAATGCATCCGGATGGGTATCAAAGACATGATCATCGATCCGGGTTTCGGTTTTGCAAAAACAATTAAACAGAATTTCCTTTTACTTAAACATTTGAAACTACTGGGTATTCTGGACTTGCCGGTGCTGGTAGGTTTATCCAGAAAAGCAACGGTTTACAAAACACTCGGCATACAACCGGAAGATGCTTTAAATGGCAGTTCGGTACTCCATACCCTGGCCATCACAAATGGGGCCATCATATTACGCGTGCATGATGTGAAAGAGGCTGTGGAAACGATCAGGTTATGGAAGTCCTATGCAGATGCATAGGACTTCCGGTTAAAATTATTTTTTTGCAGGTGCAGCCGGTTTCGGATGCATATTGGGCCTTGAATTCGCTCCCGGACGCATTGGCATTTGACCTTCCGCGGGTCCTTCGGTGACGTCCACGATTTTCACATCGAAAATAAGGTTCTCATTGGGCGTTTTGCCCGGACCAGGTTGCTGGTCGTATGCGAGAAAAGCGGGTATATATAAAGTGGCCGTGCTGCCTTTCTTTAACAGACGCAGTCCGTCGTCCCATCCTGGTATAATGGAATGTCTCCCGATAACAAATTTGATCGGTTGTCCGTCGTCTTTGTCATTGCTTTCAAAAACTTTTCCGGACGGGAATAGTTTGCCTGTATAAATTACAGAAACCTGTTTGCCGGAGTCGATGAGCGCACCTTCACCTGCGTTTTTAATTTCAACAAATGTTCCCATATTGGTTTTTGTAGCCTGGATATTATGTTGCTGCAGATAATTTTCCACCTGCTTGATTTCTTTTGCATGAAATACATCCAATCCGCTCTGGCGGTCTTTTTGTACTGCTTCTTCATTTTCAAATACATCTTCCACCCTCAGTGTCAGAACGATTTTGTCTTTCTTATGTATGAAAGGCGGGAGTGGTTGCTGGGATTTTTTTTGTATGCTGTCGGCAAGTTGAATCACCACTGCACTGTCCCCCTTACGCAGCATGGAAAATATTTCAACCGGGCTGTACGAAGTTTGAGACACGCTGTCAATACGCACGTAGGCAGGCAGGCTGCTGTCAGAACTGAACAACACGGTGTCTTTTACCCCGCTGATTTTCTGGGAAAAACTGAGTTTAATGAACTGTCCCTTTTTTACGACCGGATTTTTTCCGTCTGAAATGATTTTATATAATAAGCCGGATTTCGTTTTTTTTAATCCTTTATTATCACAGGAAACCAATAACAGAGTACCGAGGAGAGCAAATAGAAAAGAATTGATTTGTTTCATTTCAGATTTATTGTAATTGTAAAGCGTTTTCTTTTAGAGAATCACGAAAGCGTTGCAAAGTTTGGTCGAGTGTTTCATTACTGCGACCGCCGGCGGCATTGCGGTGCCCCCCACCTTCAAAATAATTACGGGCAAATTGGTTTACATCAAAACCGCCCTTGCTCCGGAAAGAGCATTTGATTTCTTCGTCCCGGTCAATGATCAGTGCAGCAAACTTGATACCCTGAATTGTCAGGGGATAATTAACCAGGCCTTCCGTATCGCCCGTCCGGATCTGATATTTCACCAGGTCTTTCCAGGGTATGCTGATTACGGCAGTATTGTATTCATATAATACTTCCATTCTGTTCAGCAGGGCATGGCCAATAAAACGAAGCCGGTTTTCCAGGAAATTGTCAAAGAGATTTTCATGAACCTTTGAATGATCCAGACCGGTTTCTTTAAGCACGGCCACCATACGATGTACTGAGGCGGATGCGGAGCTGAAACGGAAAGATCCGGTATCTGTCATTACTCCTGCATACAAACATTCCGCAACCGCTTGGTTAATTCTGCTTCCCTGTCCCGCAGATTCGATAAAATCGAAAACCAT
>JBGPBW010000150.1:0-12100 GCA_041481385.1 Puia sp. | reverse complement strand
TTTTGGCACGCTTTTCCTGCCTGAGTTGTTTCTTGGATTTTTTGGCTTCCGGTTTATTTTTTATGATGCCACCAGCATTCTGCATCTCCTTTTTCATGGGTGAATCCTTCACTTCACCTTTACCCAACTGGCCGATATTCACGGAATTTTCCAGGGATGGATAAAGGGCCTGTATAAAAGCATTTCTTAAAACCTCACCAATCAACTCCCAGATATCGATGTCCGGTTTTTTGATGTTGCCTTCAAAATCCACCTTGGTAGCCAGTTGTTCCTTGTTGTGATTCTTGAATATCCAGGCCACCGCCTCCACCACTGCCTCATATACAATTTTCAATGGCTTGTCCTTATCCTTTTCCCAGTTTACAACTTTTAGATTTTTAATAATCGGTTTGGTATAACCGGTGATCTTTCCGGCTTTAGCGGCTGCTTCTGTATAGATGCTGATTTCGCCTGATTTAATATCAAACTTGGCAAAAGCATCGATAAAATTATTGAGATTGGCCAGGTTGAGTCCTTCCATTTTTGCTTTCCCGTCAAAAGTGGGTGTTTTGGCCAGGGCATCCATCTTCATTGATGCTGTCGCTTTCCCGCCATAGACGTCTGCTGAAGCTGTGATGGTAGAAGGGAGGAGCTCCTTATTTTTTTCGGCATTGTTCAGGTTCTCAGCAAGGATGTGGACCCCTTTTGTATAGATGTCAAAAGTTGGTTTGCTATGAAAGTCACGGTAATGAATCTGACCTTCTACAATTTCAAACTTGTTCAATTTTAAGGGCATCAGTTTTTTTACCACATCGGTCCAACTCTTATCGATCTTTGTCTGACTGGTAGCTTCTGTAGGACCCTTTACGAAATTCAAAATCGGCTGGTCCACTTCAATCTTACCAACGATTCGTCCATGAAACAAAGATTCCCATTGCAGACTAAGATCGATCAATGGTGCGGAAAAAAAGGGTACAGGTACTTTACCTCCTGTTTTATCCAGCCTTATAGACTTGATTTTGTAGGCACCCCGGATCAGGGCCACGTCAATATCATCCACATGTCCACTATAACCGGGTATGTTTTGAAGTTCCTTATTGACTAATTTGAGCAGGATATATGGCAAAGCAATGCGAAGGGCAAGGAGCAGCACCAATAATGAACCCAAAACAATAACCAGGGTTTTTCTGGTTTTTACAAAACCTGATATCTTCTTTTTCATGAGCAGGATTTAAACAGATGGCACACCCCGCGGGGTTCTTGCTACAAAAAGTGCAGTAAGGTCTTTTATCTTGTAGTTTTCCAAATGCCGTATAAGATCAATAATTTTAGTCTTTCCCTTTTCATGCATCAGATCGCCTGTTAGTTTTTTGAACTTACGAGTCGTGTCCTCCCAGTCAAAAGGTCGGGTGTAAAATCCGTGATAGTCGCTTTTTTCTCTCGTAAATTTTTCACCGTTCGTCATTTCAATAATGACTTTTGTTTTTAATTTTTCCGGATAGGCATCTGTATAAGGATCCAGTAAACCGGCGAATGGAAGGGGCTTATGAAGCGGCGAAACCGTGTCGACCCGGATTTTCTTCAACAGTTCCTGCACATCCTGGCGTTCGATTCTTATTTTCATGAACTGGTCAGGATATACTTCGCCATCAAGCAGCAAAACAGCCAGCACATAAGGGAGACTGTGGTCAGCCTGCTCTTTGGAATGAACGTTTTTCCGGTCGCCGTAAGCCCCGCCACCAATAATATGGTAGGCCGTGAGAAAAGTTGTGACATCAATTGATTTAATCTTTTCCACATCAGGCGCAAATTCACACCGGATCTCATCCGCGGCTTCAAGTGTGGACTGACTGTGTACTTCTGCATTGAAGGATTTCATCACGCATTTGCGTATGATATTCAGGTTGTTCGCCCTCCAGTTATGTTCCAGTTTCATATCCATGATTTGGGCGATTCCCTTAGGACCTTCAAACACCGAAATGGGCCCGGTAATATCTTCCTTAGCCATCAATACAATATTCATGCAGCCCAGGGCGACCATCGAAGAGGCCAGACCTTTCCATTCATAGGTGTAAGCAGCTCGGCTCGTCACCAGCGGAACAAAAGAAGATCCGGCCATACCGATTGCATGAGCCGTCTGATCTCTTGAAAGTCCGAATAATCTGCTGAGTGCCGCTGTAACTGAATATGCATACAGCGCGGTATGGTCAAAACCTTCTACCATGAGCGGAAGCTCTTCAACCAGAGTGCACTCAATGCTGTAGCTGATGGCCATGGCGAACAGGAAATCCCGCCCATCAAGGTTCAGGTAATGTGATGCGGCAAGCAGCGGCCCTATATTGTCGCTCGGATGGCAGGTTGATTCCTTTCCAATATAATTGTCCATAAAATCACGGTAATTAAATATCCATGCCATGATCCGCAAAGCTGCCGCGTTTTTTTCAAATTCACTTTGAGCAAGTATTTCTACATCAACAATATGAAAGTTGGCACGGTTATCTTAATAGTATTTGTAACGTCTAAATAAAAACGAATAACGATGAAAACAAAAACAGCTACTAACAAAACCACTGCAGCCAAAGCAACGCATTCTTCTAAAGCAAAAGGAAGATCAGCCGACAGCGAAAAAGACAGCATGTTAAAAGAATTCTTTACAGATGAGATCAAAGACATTTATTGGGCCGAAAAACATTTGGTGAAGACATTACCCAAAATGGCCAGGGCTGCAACCAGCACTGAATTGAAAGAGGCGTTTACCAACCACTTTGAAGAAACAAAAGTGCATATTGAAAGACTGGAACAGGTTTTTGAATTATTAGAAGAAAAAGCTCAGGCTAAAAAGTGCGAAGCAATGGAAGGGATAACAAAGGAAGGTGATGGAATCATAGAAGAGACAAAATCCGGCACTTCGACCCGGGACGTAGGCCTGATCCTCGCGGGACAAAAAGTTGAACATTATGAAATTTCAACTTATGGCGGACTTGAGCAGCTGGCCCGGAATCTCGGCCGTGACGATGTTGCCGAGTTATTAAGGCAGACGCTTGAGGAAGAAAAAACAGCCGACCGGTTATTAACTACTGTTGCTGAAGACAGCGTAAACTACGAAGCCGCACAGGAAGATTAAGAGGATGCAGTGTGTAAGTTAACATGTTTGGATTGAATACATGTGTGTGAACAGCAATCAGATCCCAATGGGATCTGATTTTTTTTTGTGGTGCTCTGCCCGGGTTTACGGATGCGTCCGCTAAAAAGAGAATTGACAACGCTAACCAAAAAAACTGATTGGAAATTCAAAGAATTTAGTAGATTTGATGGAGATATCAACCACCTGCGTCCCCCAAACCTATCCTACAAAATAGAAACAACAGCTTCCTTCAAAGACTTAAGGTTCCGTACGTCATTATGTAAGACTGATAAGTGTTTTATTACGCAAAATTTATCAGCATGCAACCCCATGAACAGGATGAAGAACTCGCATTGTTAGAAACTGAATTAGCCCGTTACCGAATGTTGTTAGATGAGTCCATCGAAGCCAATGAAGAGTTTAGGAAAACCAAGGAAATTTTTCATGAATTAAATAAAATACGGGTAAAAATAGACGAAATCAAAAGGCGCAAAATGAATTAAATGGTGGTCAGAAAATACAATTCAAAACAAAGTTTGTGTAACGATGATCTAAGTTTAAAAACGTTCGATATCCACTTAACTATAAGGCTTTATATTATCCTGGCTTTGATTAGTCGTACTGGCACTCAGGGATATTTAAAACGGGGGCTCGATATTTATCGGGCCCTTTTTTATTGTGTCAGTGTTTGACGATCCGGCATTAATGTTTTGAACCGTTGTAATATTTCATGGCTTCCGGCATTGCCTTTTTGATATCGTCGATTCTCTGTTGATCAGCAGGGTGATCACTCAGGAATTCTGGAGGTTTCTCCCCACCGAGTGAAGCCATACGCGTCCAAAATGAAATTGCTTCCTGGGGATTGTATCCTGCCATCGCAGCAAATATCAGCCCGTAATGATCTGCCTCAGTTTCCTGTTTTCTCGAATATGGAAGCAGAACACCGATCTGTGCAGCAGGGCCGTACACCTGATTAAAAATAGATACCGTTTTTGGATCGCTTCCCAGTGCAACGTTACCCACTACCTGAATACCCTGCGCCACCATTTGCTGACTCATTCTTTCCCGTCCATGACCTGCAACAGCATGGGTAATTTCATGCCCTAAAACAATGGCAAGTGCTGTTTCATTCTGGGTCACGGGCAATAATCCTGTATACACAACAACCTTTCCTCCGGGCATGCACCAGGCATTAACTTCTTTACTCTGTACCAGATTGAATTCCCAGGTATATCCCGCCAACTCACCGCCGGCTCCATGCTCGGTATAATACTTTGTGATAGCATTGGCTATCCTGCTGCCAACGCGTTTAACCATTTCTTCATTTTGATCCGAAGCGGAAACGACCGGATTCTTTGACAGGAAATCCCTATACTGGGTCAAAGCCATCGCCTGAACTTCAGATTCCGATACAAGGTCTAGTTGACTCCGCCCGGTTATAGAATTTGTTTTACAACCAGAATAAGACAATGAAAGAAAAATAAGGAGAACTGCAATAGGAATCTTCATGTTGAATTGTTAATGCACCATTTCAATTTATATGCCAGCACTTTTAACGGCTCAAACTGCTCCAGAGGATTGTAAAATGTTAAGGAACATTTTTTTCATTACGCCTTCTTGGAAAATTTCACGGGTAATCGTTTCTACAAAACAATCAAATTTTAAATATCTGATGTATCCCCAGATGGTTAGAGCACTTCGGCGCAAGAATGTTGTTTGGTTCACTTACCGATAAAACAATTGACGATCCGGTCTTTAGCCAAATAAATGTTAGGCTGATTTTACCATCTCATTCAGTGTTTCCAGATTTCCAGCCGCCCCACCGATCGTATTGTTGAAGTAGGCATACACGTCAAGACCCTGGTTTAACCACTGTATAATTTCTTTTGCCTTAGCACCCAAGTAATCTTTGTTATAGGTTCCCCGATAATCGCCCTTTTCGCCATGAAATCGCAGATAAACAAATGGTGGTTCGCCCTGCAATTTATCGATGAAAGAATGGGGCATGTCATGGAGAACCAGGCTGGCTCCATATTCCCCGATCATATTAAAGACGCGTTTTTCATACCATCGATTGTGTCTGAATTCTATTGCTAACCGCCAATACTCCTGAAGATCCATTTTTTTTATCTGTTCCAGTATGCCCCTTAAATTATTCATGTCCAAGGGGGTGGTAGCCGGGAACTGAAGCAGAAGGCAACCTCGCTTCCTGCCAAGGCAGACCAGGGCTGCAAAAAAAGCTTCAACATCCCTCATTTCAAAATCAAATGTTTTGTTGTGGGTGATTCCCTTCCACAATTTAATACTGAATTGAAAATCTTCAGGAACCTGTAGAGACCAGTTGCCATAGGTTTGGCATCTGGGGATTTTATAAAAACTGCTGTTTATTTCTATGCTATTGAATTTCGAAGAATAATAGCATAGCCTGGATTTTTCCTGAAACTCCGCTGGAAAATGTTTTTTATTTGGTTCTGACAGAACCAGTCCGCTTGTTCCAGACCTGAATATGCCGTGATAATTCATCATAGACCGCATGGGGGCAGGCCCACCGCAATGATATGTGTATTCAATATTATTGCCTGGAATTGTATTCAGCTGGCAATATATTTGAGTACCCTGTTAAAACAATGCCTGAAGGTCCTTCCATTCTCATCGTCCGGGAATCTTTACTTCCTTTTATTGGGAAGAAAATTAACGCTGTGTTTGGAAATACAAAAAATGACAAAACGAGGTTAGTCAATCAAAAAATCCAAGAAGTACTTTTCAGAATTAAAGTGCATCCTAAATCCCGGGTGGGAGCGCTTCCTGCCAAAATAAGACAAAATATGATCAGGGAGTCAAGGAATTATAGTTTGGATTTTCTGAAATGGAAGAAAGAATTCACACTGAAAAAACATTGGCTGATTAATACAAAAAAAACTGCCCGCGTGATCATTCTCTTGTGAAAAAGGAGTGGATAGGTAATACAAACAGGCGAACTTTTTTCTGTGAGACCTGCCAGATACTTTATGACTGATTGTTGTAGCGGGACTGCCTATAATTTGTTAAAATTCTGCTGTGGGGTGGTATGGTCATTGATTAGATAGTATGTAGAAATGTTCAATAATCCCGCCCCTCATATAAAACAAATGACATGAAAAAGAATTTGGTTATCGTTTTAATAAGTAGCTGTTTCCTGGTTTCTTTAAGTAAACCGGCTATTGCGCAGGTGAGCGTCGGCGTCACGATTTCGGCCCGTATTACTCCTCCACCGCTGCTGGTTTATGAGCAACCACCCTGCCCAGTAGAGGGCTATTTATGGTGTCCCGGCTACTGGGCTTATTCAGATGAAGGATATTTCTGGGTACCCGGGGTATGGGTGCTTCCACCTCAATATGGATTTTTCTGGACGCCTCCTTATTGGGGATTTGAGGCCGGTGTATATGGTTTTCATCAGGGATACTGGGGTCCTCATGTCGGATTTTATGGTGGTGTGAATTATGGATACGGATATTGGGGATCAGGATTCGTTGGTGGAAGATGGGAAGGAAACCGGTTCAGATATAATACGGCTGTGGTGAGTGTAAACAGAACGGTCGTTCACAATGTCTATGTAGATAAAACAGTCATTGTAAATAATTACAATTCCAATAGAAGAATCAGTTATAATGGTGGTCCCGGGGGGACAACGGTCCGACCCAATTCCCGGGAACTTGAAGTTGTCAGGGAAAATCATGTACGGCCAACTGTAGACCAAACTACGCATGTTCAACAGGCGAGGGCCAGCAAGGCGCAGTTTGCCAGTGTTAATCATGGACACCCTGCAACTGTTGTGATGAGCAGACCCGGATCACATATAGAGCATGAACCGGGAAGAACAGAACCGATGCCTGAAGCCAATAATCCGTCCAGGAATCATAATCAGCCACATTCCCCGTCTTACAGTGCGCCTGAACAAACGCCTAATCATGTGGGCGCGACAACTCATCACACTGAGAAAACAAATCGTCCTACAAACATACCACAGCATTATGTTCCGCTAACCCAGCCGGCGACTGTTCCGAAGGAACATCCGGCTCCACAACATCAGCGTGAATATTCAGGACAGGCGCGCCCTGATAATCCCAATCCACAAATGCAACGCCCGGTTCCGCAGCAGGTACATCCTCAGCAGGAACATCCACAACAGGTACATCCGCAGCAGGAACATGTAAATCCGCAACAACAACATCACGGTGACCAACCACATAATCCGCATGAAAAATAATTGTCAATTGTTAATTGTCAATTCATTGGATTATCATCTGGGGCAAAAAGGATCATGAGAGCATGATCCTTTTTGTTATGCCCAGGTGCGAAACCGGTGGATGAGCTGACGATAGCATGGCCCGGATCCGGCACAGAGGGGAAAAATGACATCTTGAAAATGAATCTGAAAAATATCCATTTTAAGGATCATATAGGAATTTCATAATGGATTGACTGTGGGTAAATTATTCAGCTGCTATTTTCCTATTATAAAGTGCATGTACGTGTCGCGCATTATCGCCTTCCATTTTTTCAATGGCAGCCACCTGTTCAGAGGAAGCTTCAAATATGTACTTTCTTACGATCCAATCAACGGTTTCGGAATAGGGCGGTGTCGTTAATGAACCTCTATAGTGATAATATGCATCTAAGTCAGCTTTTGAAATACTGTCAAACAAGTCTTTCAGTTTCACGACCCCCGGATTCAGATCCGTTTTTTTGTGTTCCTCAACCGGAATTGCATTTAAAAACTCTTTAATGAATTTATTCTCCTGACCCATTTTAAAAAGTAAGGCGATCACAAGATACTCAGGTTTTGTACTGTCTTTTTGATCCTTCGAAACACTCACCACATGCATCTCCATGGGAAATGTCATTCCATCAATCAAATGTTCAGAAGGTGTATGAAAATGCAATTGTTTGAACTTGTAGGTTTTCCCATTTACCGTGAACGAATTTCCTCCGGTGAAGTCTAGTTGTATCGTATGACCGAGGTTTTCAATTCCATTTATTTCATCATCAAATGTGATTACCAATTTGTGATTGGCTTCTTTTTCTGTATTAGCGGATAAAATATTTATTGGAGACTGGGAAAGACCATCATTAAATTTCGGCAAAGCATAACCCTGTTCTGATTTTGTCGATGCATCCGGAGCCTCGGACTTTACTTCGTTGCTTTGTGGGTTGGCAGATATGCGTTTGTCAACTTTTGTTGTGTCTTTTTCACTATTTGCTGCAGATTCATTCTCCTTCTTTTGATTTTGGCAGGATGTAAGGATCAGGAGATAAATAAGAATCGACCCGCTGATAATTTTTGATCTCATATGAATTTTTTTGTGCTTATCCCAGTGTTTTCCCCAGCAGATTAACGAATACTTCTTTTAGGGGGACCTGCTGTGCCAACAGATTTTTAAGATCCGGCACTGGCAACTTTCACTCTGCCGCTCTTTGCTGCAGCAGCAAGGGCTTTATGGTCTTTTTCAGTCTGGTCGGCATATGCAAATCCAAATCGAACCATGGCTTTATCCAACTCGTCATTGTTTCCAACATACCCTGAAATCATTGCAGCATCTCCCGATTTAGCATGAGCAAGCGCCAGTGCCCGTGCACACAGATCACAATATAATGGCATGTTTTGAATATTTACTTTCTCCGGATCGAATTCCACCCCGCCCTTCATATCCCGAAGCTGTCTTACATAAAATTTGAAGCCATTTTCCATCTCACCCCATCCAAGAAATATATCCGGCGCACCCTGGATCAGTCTTTGTCCCGTTACGACACGCTGACCGGGATTCGAAAAACCGGCTTTATGGAGGTAAGGTTCAAGTACAGAAGGCTGCGCTTCTTTTACCTGGAGAAATAAGGGGTCATTGGCGCTGTTCCCCGTGAGGAAGATGATCCAGCAACGGGTCCCTACACTTCCTACACCGACTATTTTTCTCGCCACATCGGTAATATGATAGTTCCGGAGCAGGTATTTACGGTCATCTCCAATGGAAGAGAAGTAGGATTCCAGCACTTCCTGCAATGCTTCTTCGATGGGCGTCCCTGTCGTAGTATGTGTTTCCCGAACGATGAAAGGAGCGTTTACGCGTAACCGGTATTTGTCTCCGACCAGGTCTGTCATTTTACCCAATACCTGCAAGTGTGTCCGTTCACGGGCCTTGGTCGTCAATTTTTTGAATCTTTTTCGGGCATTCGGGGAAAGTGTTTTCAGAATTTCCTTTTCAGTGATGGTTGTATACCATAATTCCATATTGCCCATACGGGCAAATTTTTTCAGGTAGTTCCTGTAGGACGCTACTGCTGCACGGACGCTTTTTTCACAGAGATTCTCATTGGCACCTAAAAACCGGCCGCTGGCCACAATACTGGCCACCAGTCGCTTCAGATCCCATTCCCAGGGTCCCTGCAGGGTCTCATCAAAATCATTGATCCCGAAAATAAGATTGCGTTCCGCTGAGGCGAATATCCCGAAGTTTGCCACATGCATATCGCCGCAAGCTTGCACTGGTATTCCGGAAGTCGGCGCGCTGGCCGCTAAATCTGCGGCCATAATAGCTGCTGCCCCCCGGAGAAATGCGAAGGGTGATGTAAGCATTCTCGCATAACGGATCGGCACCAAGTCAGCAAGGCGGCTCTTTCCCTGTTCTTCCAATATGGAAACGGGGTCGGCACGATCCGGTGCCGGTTTATAATCACCCTGTTTGGCGATTGGAAATTGAGTCCTAAGTGATTTCCCCTTCGCCAGCCGTTGTTCCAGACTTGGTCTTTCTTTAATCAGATTTACGGAATGAACTTTTTCCATAGATAATAATTTGGGAATACAAGTTAACTGATTAGTGTCATTCAATATAGTGTCTCCAGTCAAATACCACCCGCATACCCACCTGCCAAACGGATTTTAACTCTGGAAGCGGCGGAACAGGTAAACCGGGATCTGAAATGACGTTCGCACTGGTTGGGATATCCACGCCGACCGTAAATTGAATCAGCAGGCTTGAACTTTGTTCCTGAGAAAAAGATCTGTTGAAAGGTAAATATTCAAGAAAAGGAAAATCAAGCTGTGTTGACTTGTAGGCTACCACAGTGGGATTCCCCGAGGTGGGAATAACAATGGTTGGTTTTGTTGCCGATAAACCGTAAAAAGATACACCCACTTCTCTTCCCAGGATGAACTGAAAACGTCCGATTGATGTGGCAATCCCGGATTGCCAGGGAATAAGGCCCCCGTTCGCCGCGGCGATAGCCATCGATGCCGCAGACTTATGTGAAAACAAGTATACAAAAGGAGCGGCAAATATTAAATCGCCGGGAAGCAAATAGAATGGTAACCGGATTCTTAAATTTAAAGCGGATCGCGCCGGAATAACAGCCGTAATAGAATTTGAATTGCCCGATGCGATGGTATTATCAATCTGGGTTGTGGAATTACCATCCAGCCTCCAGCCGCCCTGAATAAAAATCAGACCGTCGCCCGACTGATTCAATACGCCTTCCAGACCGAAGCCATACCTGATATTGGCTTCTACCCCTCCAACAAATCCATTGTGCTTTTGATCCGCGCCAAATCCGCCGGTAATATCAGCGGCATCCAGCGAAGTGGACACGCCAATAAACGATCCCAATTCTGAACGAAACCTCGGTAATTCGCCCAAACCTGTGGCCAGCCCGGGAACCGGGGTTTTACTCATGACCGCGATCATAAAAGATACGTCGGCCTTTCTCAGGGGCATATAATTATTTGAACAAACATTGAAACTATCTGGCATGTCCCGCGAAGCAATGATATCCTCCTTATATTCTACTTTGAATTTTCCGCTGGCGGCATCGATAAATTGTTCCAGGCTTAACCGCACAACAGCGGCCGCTCTCATAGCGTCTTCTTCACGCATGAACGCATCTCCTTTAAGAATCATCCGGGTACCGTCCCAGGAAACAACTTCAAGCCCCCGCTCATTATAATAATCGTGCGTTCCTTTTCGTAGCGAGGCATCTCCCCAGGTTCCTGCCACATGCCCGGATGCAAAAACATCTTCCAGGAAATGCAAAGAGAATGCTTCATCGGCCAATGCAGAGAGCATTAATTTTGCTTTTTCATCCGCCTTCAGATTTCTACTTGCATAACGGGCGGCCTTAAGTACAGCGCTGGTATGGAACCATGCATATGCACCCAGGGCATTCAATGGAGAACCGACAGATAAACATGCCTTCAGGTATTCCTTCCCGTCAGTTTCAGTTTTTGGCCGGGCCAGGAGAAAATGCACATTATTGGAACCCGCTCTTGTTGCATATTCCAGATCTGCTCGCTGGAGTTTGATATCGGAATCACGCAGGGCATTGATCTGCTGACTCCGGTTTTTAGCCCTCGCCAATTCAACCTTCAATTCTTCAGCGATGTTTGCGACTTTAATAATCCATTCTGTATACAATATGGTATTTAACATCCCCTCAGGTGAACAACTGTGATCTCCCGCTATGGCAGCCCATGTGGCATAGTCAATTTTTGTAGCATGGGTGCCCTGTTCCGGAACGATCACCGAATCCGTAAGCCGCTTATTAAATCCTTTAGTCGCTTCGGTCCATAGCTGGTCCATTAAGAGACGATAGGAAGGATCGAGGCCCTGAATGGCATTGAGGAGAATTTGCCGATGCTCAGGAAAAACCCATGCGGATGCACATTGAACAGATAAAAGAAGAAATAATATAATCAACCCTTTAATCCAATGGATCTTTTTCCGAAGATATCCGCCGGTTTTATTTCCATTCATTTCAAAGACTGCAACTAAGAATTTAATTTCGGGATTAAAGCTTTTGGTTATGCGCATAATTAGAATTGTCCACTGTGATGGTTATAATTGAAAATTTAAAGAAGCTATAAAAAAATAATCGGTAGAAAACGGGTTGAAATAATGAAGGCCTGCCGTGAGTTTCCAAAAAGAATATTCAGCAAAAACACCTCTTTGCAGATCCAGGCTGGATTGATAC
>JBGPBW010000149.1:0-12153 GCA_041481385.1 Puia sp. | reverse complement strand
TTATGAAAAAGAACTGTTTCAGGCTATCCGCTCAGACATTAATACCAAGATCCCTTCAGGCGACCCCGAAGACTCTTTAGTTGTAAAAGTTATGCACGTCTGCCATAACCTGCTGGTGAACCGCGGTTCTGTTTTTGAAGGAAAATCATTTAGTGGCCTCAAATCAAGCCTCCTTGATCCCACATCCATGGACCTGATGACGGCCAGTGGTGCCTGCGCAAGTTATTCGATGGTACTCGCCAGAATTCTCGAGGGATACAACTATCCGGTTCGGATCGCTCAGATGAAGGCAAATGGCATTTTCGCAGATCACAATATAGTGGAGACAAAAACCCGGCATGGCTGGGCAGTTCTCGATCCGCTTTTTGATGTTTATTTTATCAATCCAGACCATAAGCTCGCAAGTTTTAGAGATGTGCAGACCAATTGGAATTTTTATATAAACCAGCTCCCAAAAGATTATGACCAGAATTACCGTTATGAAGATGTACGGTATTCCAATTGGACGAAAATTCCCATTGTAATGCCGGCGATTAAAAAAATACTTGATAAAACAATCGGAAAACAGGAAGCGGATACTATTTCACTCAGAACCTATTTCCTCAGAAAATATGATATCTGTTTTAACATTGTACTGGTCTTGTTCCTGTTTGTATTTTCATTTACCCTACTTAGACTGATCAAGGCAAAAGTATTTCCGCAAAAAAATATTCCGGTCACCTTTTCTAACGTGTACAAATACCTTCGTCTCCGCTTGTTGAATAAGCCAATAACTGGTCAGGGCCACGCCTGATTCCGGCGTCATCGCCAAATGCCGATACCGGGAGGACAAAGCTTTCCCACATATCCACATTTACAGGATATTCGGGTGATCTATCTTCTGCACATCCTTACACATTATTTATATTTGAATTCTTAAATGGGAAGCATGCTTAAAGTTGGCGTATTTGGAACCGGACATCTTGGAAAATTTCACCTCAACAACTGGAAGCTCATACGCGATGCGGAGGTTATCGGATTTTATGATCCCAACGATAAGACAGCGGCTGAAGTATCAGAAAAATATCACATTCCCAGATATACAGATCCGGCCGAATTGCTGAACCATTGTGAGGCGGCGGATATTATTGCTCCCACACCGGCGCATTTTTCTCTTTGTGAGCTGGCCATTCGGATGGGTAAGCATGTGTTTGTTGAAAAACCATTGGCCAATGATATGGAAGAGGCAAGGACATTGTTAAAACTGGTCAAGGAGTCCAACATAAAAATGCAGGTGGGTCATGTGGAAAGATTCAATCCTGCATTCCTCGCACTTGAAGGCATAGCACTTCAGCCCATGTTTATCGAAGTACACCGGCTCGCCGAATTCAATCCGAGAGGAACGGAAGTCAGTGTGATCCTCGACCTGATGATTCACGATATTGATATCATTCTTCATATCGTGAAAAGTGAAGTAAAAAACATTTACTCCAGCGGAGTTGCTGTGATGACTGATACTCCGGATATTGCCAACGTCAGGATGGAATTTAATAATGGCTGTGTAGCGAATCTGACCTCCAGCCGGATTTCGATGAAGAAAATGCGTAAAATGCGTATTTTCCAAAAGGATGCCTATATCGGTGTGGATTTCCTGAATAAAAAATCAGAAATAATCAGTCTGGACCACAATGAAGGAAATAGCGATGGGTTCACATTTGACATTGAAACCATGAATGGAAAAAAATCCATCCTGGTCCGGAGTCCCGAAGTGCCGGACATTAACGCCATCCAGCTGGAACTGGAGAAATTCACGGAATGTATACTTCAGAATAAACCCACTCCGGTATCGGAACTGGACGGATACAGAGCGATGGACGTTGCCCATCAGATCCTGCAGAAAATAAAATACAACTCCATCAATACCTGATTCATGATCCAAGCGGGAAGAAAAATCCATGTCACCTGGTACGTCCTGAGTGATTATTTATCAGCCGTCACTTCCTGGATTATCCTCTATTTTACCCGCCGGCTTCTGTTACATGAAGCCATTTTTGTAGACGGAAAAGTTTTTCTCAACAACCGTTTTTGGTTAGGTCTCGTGCTGATTCCTGCTGGCTGGATTTTCTTTTACGCCCTTACGGGTACTTATCATTCTCTTTATAAGAAATCCCGGTTAACTGAATTCACCAACACTGCCCTGACCAGCCTGATTGGTTGTACCGTTTTATTTTTTGCCATCGTTATCAATGATCCCCAAACGGACTACCGGTATTATTACAAAGCTTATTTTACCTTCCTGTTTATGCATTTCCTGGTTACCTGGACCGGGCGATGGATAATCCTGACGATCACAAAAAAACAACTTCGTAAAGGACTTATCGTTTTCGACAGCCTGTTGCTGGGTTCAGGTCCTGTCGGGCTTAGAATTTACGAAGAAACCGTAAATGGACTTCGGGTGAACGGATACCGCTATATCGGTTATGTACAACCGAACGACTTTTCAGGAAATATGCCTATGCCAATCCCCAGACTGGGTCAGGCCAGTGAACTTGAAAAACTGGTGGTGGAGAAGGAAATAAGTCTTGTGGTGATTGCCATGGACAGGAACGACCAGGCAGAGGCCGAAAAAATGGTCCAGCGACTGAGTGAACAGGACGTTGAAATAAAAATCATCCCGGATATATTGGATATTCTTTCAGGCTCAGTAAAAACGAGTAACCTGTTCGGCGCGCTCCTGAGCGATATCCATACCGGGTTAATGCCTGAATGGCAGATGCATATTAAAAGGCTGGTGGATCTGGTCTTCTCTGTCTTTGCGCTGATCTTGTTATCCCCTCTGATGATCTATGCTGCGATACGCGTCAAGATGAGCTCACCCGGGCCGATCTTTTATTCGCAGGAAAGAACGGGATACAAAGGGAAAAAATTCATGATCCATAAATTCCGTTCTATGGTAAAAGACGCGGAAAAAAATGGGCCATTCCTGTCATCCGAATTTGATGACCGGATTACCCGCTGGGGCAAAACCATGCGAAAATGGCGTATCGATGAACTCCCGCAAATATTAAACGTTATCCGTGGAGAAATGAGCCTGGTTGGACCCAGACCTGAAAGACCATTTTATATCGACCGCATCCTGCAAATCACACCCTATTTTAAATACCTCCTCAAAGTAAAACCGGGAGTTACTTCATGGGGCATGGTACAATTCGGATACGCAGAAAACGTTGATGAAATGGTAGAACGAATGAAATACGACCTGATTTACATAGAAAATATTTCTCTGGCTCTGGATTTTAAAATCATGATGCATACGCTACTGACTATTTTTAAAGGCAAGGGACGTTAAAGTTCAAATCGGTGCTTATTTGAAAAATGTTATCATATTTCCTGTTTTATTTATTGTCCTGATGGCGCGGGGGCAGTCGGGATGGCAACAGTCTCTCCGTTATG
The DNA here is from genome assembly GCA_041481385.1 of Puia sp. GTDB lineage: Bacteria > Bacteroidota > Bacteroidia > Chitinophagales > Chitinophagaceae > Puia. The sequence continues at coordinate 8,721 of JBGPBW010000149.1, read as the reverse complement.
ATATACAGGTACAATTCAAGCCTGCTGAAAAATCGCTCGATGCGATGATGAAACTCAGCTATACGAATCATTCTCCCGACACACTCAGTTTTATTTGGTTTCATGTGTGGCCGAATGCATATCGCAATGACCTGACGCTGTACAGTGATCAACTGTTGGAAAACGGTGATACCCGCTTTTATTTTTCTTCAAAAGCGCAAAAGGGTTATTTGAACAGGCTGGATTTTCGCGTGAACGGAACTGCGGCCGTTATTCAGAATCATCCGGAACATATTGATATCATAAAACTTATTCTCCCTAAACCGCTTTTGCCAGGCGACAGTATTCAAATTGCTACTTCTTTTCACCTGCGTCTTCCTTTCAATTTCAATGGAAACGGATATTCTGTTCACCATTTGGAAATGAGAAACTGGTATCCCGAACCTGCCGTGTATGACGCCCGTGGATGGCATCCCATGCCCTTCCTGGTTCAGGGAGGCGCCTATCATGAAGCAGCTGATTATACCGTGAAGATCGATGCGCCACCGGCTTATCGGATCGCCGCCGGTGCAGTTGCCGATACCCTTAGCCGTTCACCGACACACAATGTTTATCAGTTTTCCCTAAACAATGCCAATGCATTTGCCTGGATTGCCGACACGCATTACCTGATCCGGGCAGACAGTTTGTTATTGGATTCCGGAAGGAAGGTCGCATTGAATTATTTTTATTTGCCCGACCCCGCCATTGATCCCGCAACATTGTTACAAGATGCAAAAACGGATCTCCGACTGCTTTCCGGATGGCTGACTTCCTATCCCCTGCAAACTATCAGTATTGCGCAGGCATCTGCGATGGAAGATCAGCAGTTTACAGGAGTTGTTTGTGTCGGCAACAAACCGGGATACAGCTGGCAGTATGTTCTCCGCAAAGCTTTGTCCGGTTTATGGTTTCAAACCATCATGATGACGGATCAACGCACGAAACCCTGGTTTTCCAAAGGATTCATGTCTTATTACAACCGACGACTTATCAGCCGGCTGCCGACAGTAAAACCCTATCGTTTCCCTTTTCTCAACCATGATTTATGGCTCCGGGTTACAGAAAATGAAAAAACATCACAACCCATCGCAACACCTGCGCCTGAATTCAGCCCGCCGAACGACTCCTTGATTGCAGAAATCAAAGCTGGGCTTTGGGTGGCCCAACTCCGGGATTCGACCGGTGAGCAGGTATTTGATCGATACATGCAGGATTATTTTTCTGCCTGGAAATTCGGACATCCATATCCGGAGGATTTTAAAAAAACATTTGATACCGCATCGGGGAAAAACCTGCAGCCACTGTTTGACAAATTGAACGGTACCGCATCTATATTCCCCTACAATGGGAAACGAATTATGAAACCGGCGTTATTATTTTCGGCAAGGAACACGGATCGGTATAGCTATTTGGGTCTCTTTCCTGTTGCCGGATACAATCACTATGATGATTTCATGCTCGGTGCCGTAATCCATAATATTAACCTGCCTGAAAATAGAATAGAATTTCTTTTTACACCAATGTATGCGTTCGGATCTAAGGAACTCGTGGGTTTGGGGAGGGTATCTTATTCCTGGCATCCCGATAATCATTTCAGAAGGATAACGGTGGGTGTAAACGGTGCACACTTTAATACCAATAAGTCTACTGACACAACAGGCCAGGTTCTGTTTGAATATTTCTCCAAACTCGTACCCTATATCCGTGTGGATTTCAGACAGTCGAATCCGAGAAGTTCGATCAGCAGATGGATGGATTTTAAAACCTACCTGATCCGGGAACAAACCTTTGATCAGTATGTAGACTATCCAAAAGATTCACTCTATCATCCAACAGCAGTTACCAGCAGTTTCAGATATGTAAACCAGCTGAGTTTTAACCTCCAGGACAACCGCGCACTCTACCCCTATTCGTTGAGGGTGGAATTACAACAAAGTGAATTGTTTTACCGTGTTAATCTGATCGGAAATTATTTTATGAATTATCCGGATGGTGGTGGATTGAACGTCCGTTTTTTTGCTGCAAAGTTCGGTGCATGGAATGATAAGAATAGCTCGGCATTGGCAAGATATGAACCCAAGCTACTCGGCGTCGATGGAGAGGAAGATTATCTGTATGAAGACTACTTTATAGGCAGGTCAGCTACATATGCTTTAGACCGTCCTTCCATACCTAACGAGGGGTATAGCGGACAGCAAATCATGAACCGGGATGGAGGATTGAAACTACGTATCGATGATTTCGACTACGTACAGGGCAGGTCGTCCGACTGGGTATCCGCTCTGAACTTCAATACCAGTTTACCCACCGGCCTCTTTCCTTTTCGCTTACCAATCAGCATTTACTTTGATGTGGGAACCTATGCAGAAGCCTGGCAGAACAATCCGCCCACCAGTAAATTTTTATTTACAGGTGGCATTCAGTTAAGCCTTTTCAAAAACGTCCTGAATATTTATGCTCCGCTAATTTACAGCAGTGATTTCGATGCAGCATACGGAACACTCCCATATGGAAGAAAAATTACGTTCAGTATAGATATTCAGAACATCCAATATAAAAAGATTATCCGCAAAATCGCAGATCGTGAATAACACAGCCGCCGATATCAGGTATCTGCTAAGGGCGGAGATAGATTCTGACCGTTGGGATGCCTGTGTCCATCACGCAGTGAACGGGCTGATTTATGCACGTTCTTACTACCTGGATACGATGGCTGCACATTGGAATGGACTGATTTTAGGAGATTATGAAGCCGTCATGCCACTTACCTGGAACAGAAAATTTGGATTTTCTTATTTGTACCAGCCGGTATTTACTGCACAGCTTGGAATATTTTACAGAAATGATCCGGCCAGAGCGGACGACAACCTGTTTATAACACAGGCAAAAAAGTATTTCCGGTTTTGCGAGATCCATTTTAATTATGCCAATACAATACAGGGCAGCAGACCGCAGGCGAACTATGTGATCGATCTGGAAAAATCTTATGAGCAAATACGACTGGGATATAAAAAAAGATTGTTGGAAAATTTGCAGGAAGCCGGATCTTTTTCACTGGAATATCTGAAGAGCACTGACTATGGTGAAGTAGTTCATCTATTTAAAAATCAATACGGGCACAGATTGCCGCATATTCGCCGGTCAGACTATTATCATTTTGAAAACTTGTGCCGGGAATTGCAAAATCGAAATATGATTTTTATCAGGCAGATCAGGGACAAGTCAGGTGTTTTACTCAACAACAGTATTTTTTTCCGGGACGACCATCGGATATATAATATCATGTCCGTTTCCCTGCCGGAAGGAAGAAAAAAAAGAGCACATTTTTATTTACTGGATCAACTCATTGCAGAGTTTGCGGCAAACAAAATATTGCTGGACCTTGAAGGTTCTGATGTGCCGGGCATTGCAGAATTTTACCGGAAATTCGGATCTGTCAACCAGTCTTATCCTTTTCTGAAATATAATAATCTACCCTTTCCATTCCGTTTTTTTAAATGAGTACTCATACCGGATGATGCGGGGGATCCAATAATTTTTCTGCAATGGCCAGGTCGAGCGGAGTGGTAATTTTTATATTATTGACTTCCCCATCCACCAGATGAACTGTCCGTCCCGTGGCTTCCAATACAGAGGCATCATCTGTAAAACTTTCCCGAAAAGGAACCTGGTATGCAGGCAGGATCAGGTCGCTCAGAAAAGTTTGTGGCGTTTGAACCAGCTTAATATGAGTCCTGTTAACAGAAACATGGCCGGTGTCGGTAAGGATCCGGATGCTGTCCTTTGATTCGATACAGGGTATTGCTGAACCAAACTTAATGGCTTCCTCATAACATAGATGAATCAGTGAAGGACTTAGCAGGCATCGAACGGCATCATGCACAAACACAATTGATGGTTCCCGCACGAGGGACAGTCCTTTTTGAACGGAGTGAAAGCGGGTTTCTCCTCCTGTTACCGTTAAGACCGGATATTGAGGGTTCATTTCATCGCATATTGCCCTTCCGGTATCGTAGAATTCTTCCGGGAGAACCAGGATGATCTGGACGTCTTTGTACGATTTTAGAAAAACCTGCATCGTATACCAGACGATTGGCCAGTTATGGATAAGCAGAAACTGTTTGGGCAATAGAGATCCCATCCGTAAACCAGCGCCCCCTGCAACAATAACTACATATTTTTTCATCGCGAGTCATTCCGTTAACAATCGCTGGCATTCCCTCAATAGCCGGGATTTGTCAATGGCCACCGTTCCAACAGTTTCACATACCAATCCTCCGGCCAGGTTTGCGATTTCAGCCATCAGATGGGTGTTCCGGGTAATCGCATAAATCAGCGTGGCTACTGCAATTACGGTATCTCCGGCGCCTGATACATCCGCCACATTTCGGATATGGGAAGGTACAATTTGCGAATCCGTTCCATCATTATAAAAAACGCCCTTCTCCGATAAAGTGATGAAGGAAATCCTGTGTTTTAGTTCCTCCCTGAGTTTTTTGTGAATCTGGGCCAGGTTCTTGTCATTCACTTCCTCCAGCAAAAGGTTCAGGGCCTCCCGGGCTTCTTTTAGGTTGGGTTTGAATATGTCAACTCCCACGTATTCAAAAAAATGTTTTCTTTTGGGGTCCACCGCTGTAAGCACAGATTTACTCTTGCAGATGCCGATCAGCGTTCTGATAACATTTTCCGTTAGCACACCTTTGTTATAATCTTCAAATATGATGGCGGCGGGTGACTGTGCATTGATAAAATGTTCCACCTGACCCAACAGCTCCTTTTCCTGTTTTGGATTCAGCGGTAAAACCGTCTCAGAATCCAGCCGCATCATCTGTTGATTGCGGCTGATCACCCGCATTTTATTCGTAGTAATGCGCTCATTGGACCTCAGTAAATATTCCGTGTCAATTTTTTTTTCCTCCAGCAGACCTGAAAGAATCTGCCCGTCCTTATCCTCGCCGATGACCGAAAAAACGGATACGGGTGCGCCCAGTGAAGCGAGGTTCAGTGCAACATTGCCTGCACCTCCAATTCGATATTCTTTCTTATCTACAGTTACAACTGGCACCGGCGCTTCGGGGGAAATTCTTTCCACATTACCCCACCAATACGCATCGAGCATCATATCCCCGATCACGCCGATTTTTACAGACGAAAAAGTTTTGAACAGTTCTTTGAAATCCATGGATGCCATATTATTCTGCCTGACTATTCCGGTTGCCCACGCGTGCAATATAATACAATGGAATCCCCAGCAGGGCTATAATCAGCCCGGGCCATGTAAATTCCGGTTTATAAATGATCAGCAGTACACAAAAGCTTGTTCCCATTAGCATATAGAGTATAGGTAATACCGGAAATCCGAATGCTTTATAGGGCCTCGGGAGGTCTGGTTTCTTTTTTCTCAATATAAAAATACCGAGAATGGTCAATACATAAAAAATCACAACCACAAAAGAGATCATATCCAGCAGATCGCCATATTTTCCGCTCAGGCATAATACTGAGGCTACTACAAATTGCGCCCATAGCGCCCATTGCGGCACGGAATTTTTATTGAGTGTTCCAGCCTGCCGGAAAAACAATTTGTCCTTTGCCATCGTGTAATATACCCTTGCGCCTGCCAAAATCAATCCGTTGTTGCATCCGAAGGTTGAGATCATAATCAGAAGAGCAATAATCTTGGTTCCGGATTTACCAAAAATGACCTGTGATGCTGCCACCGCTATACGATCTTTCTCTGCATGCGCGATTTCATTCAGGGGCAATACAGCCACATACATCAGGTTGGCCAATACATAAATCACCGTCACGATCAGGGTTCCAAGAAAAAGAGAAAGACCAATATTTTTTTGTGGGTTTTTTATTTCCCCTGCAATAAATGTTACATTGTTCCACGCATCACTACTGAATACTGAACCTACCATAGCCGCAGCAATTCCTCCAAACAGTGCGGCCCCTCCGATGGAATTTACATTAAAACCCAGCGAAGGATTACACATATCCTTCAGACTGGATTTGGTAGCCAGCCAGGCTTCCGACCAGTTGGCATGCCAGACTTCCGGTCTGAAAACAATAAATCCGGCGACAATCAGGCCAAACAGCGCAAGTAGTTTTGTTGAAGTGAAAATATTCTGTATCCATTTTCCACCCCTCACACCCCGTGTGTTCGTGTACGTTAGAAAGCCGATCAGTACGATGGATGCAATCTGTGCCGCACTAATCGTAAAGTAAGTTGGATTTCCACAGGCATTGGTGCCGGTCTGCAACCGAAATATGTGATGATCTTCGCTCAGCGCAGGAACCAGGTATGCCGCGTACTTTGAAAAAGCCACACCGACAGCTGCGATCGTTCCGGTTTGAATGACAGAAAAGAGACTCCACCCATACAGGAAACTGACAAGAGGATTATAAGATTCCTTTAGATAAACATATTGACCACCTGCCTTTGGAAACATCCCACTGAGTTCGCCATAACTTACGGCGGCAGTCAAAGTCATAAAACCGGTGATGAGCCAGACGAGAATAAGCCATCCGGCACTTCCAACATTCCTGACGATATCAGCACTTACGATGAATATTCCGGAACCGATCATGGAACCTGCCACGATCATGGTTGCATCCATTAGTCCCAGCGTCGGTTTAAAAGATTGGCTTTCTGCGGGCATACAGCGATTTAAACCGGAAGATAGTAAATCGGTCTGATTCTGGCAGTCTGTAAAGAAAGCTACTTTTTCTTGTAGGATGCGTTCAGGCCGCTGACAAGGTCGTCAGTAATATTGTTCGCTGTGTCACGTATGTAAATAAATGAATTGGCCTCATAGGAAATAATGTAATTATATTTCTTCTCCTTATTGTACTCTTTGAGGTAGTCTTCGATTTTTTTCCGGATATCCGCTTTCAGGTCCTCATTATGTTTCATCAGTGCCTCCTGCAGGGTCTGTTTACGCATCTGATAGTTCTGTTGCATTTGGGCATATTCCTGCTGGGCTTCCTGGCTTTCAGTCTGCGACATGGTAGAAGCTTTTTTCTGCCACTCAGAAATTTTCTTCTGGAAGCCTTTCTCCATCCCGCTGAGTTCTGCATTCATTTCGTTCTCTTTACCCTTAACCTGGTCCAGTACATCCTTGAAATATTGGTAACGGGATTCCAGCGAATCCAGGTTGAAATACGCCAGACGAAAGTTGTTGCCTGCCTGAGCACTTCCTGAAGTTTTAGCCGATACGTCAGCTTCTGGTTGCGGCTTGTGGTAAACCACATAAAACAAAACGCCTGTAAGCAGTAAAGCCAGCAAACCGGGAACCATCGCAATATTTCTCATACGAATTAATCTAATTTGAATGTTCTGTATACCGGACATAAAAGTAGGAAGCATTTCTGCTTCCTACTCCATATTAATTCTTAAAGTTTGGCTTATTCTTCTTCATCAAACTGCATGGCCTCGCGGGTATTTTGGAGCAATTCATATTCTTCTTTGCTTCCCACAATCATGTTTTCAAATTCACGCAACCCTGTACCTGCAGGTATCGGATGACCCGTAATAACATTCTCCTTCAGACCCATCATATCGTCCGTTTTACCCTGAATGGCTGCAGAAGACAGCACTTTAGTGGTTTCCTGGAATGAGGCTGCTGAAATCCAACTTTGCGTTCCGAGGGAGGCCTTGGTAATACCCAGCAGCATCGGAGCAGAAGTAGCAGAATGAGCATCGCGGAATTCTGCAAGTTTTTTATCGTTGCGGCGGAGGATGGAATTTTCTTCCCGCACCTCACGTAAACTAACTATCTGTCCGGGTTTGAGTTTTGTAGAGTCTCCGGCTTCCGTAATCACCTTCTTATCAAATATCCAGTCGTTCTCATCAAGGAACTCAATCTTATCTACAGTTTCATCTTCAAGGAAACGGGTATCTCCCGGATCCACGATATTCAGTTTGCGCATCATCTGGCGCACGATCACTTCAATGTGCTTGTCGTTGATCTTAACACCCTGCAAACGATATACTTCCTGAATTTCATTCACCACGTATTCCTGAACCGCGAATGGACCTTTGATGGCCAGGATATCAGCAGGTGCTACCTGTCCGTCAGACAGCTGCGCTCCCGCCTTGATAAAGTCCCCATCCTGCGCCAGGATCTGGCGGGTGAGCGGAACCAAATATTTCTTCACAATGCCGTCTTTTGCCTCCACAATGATCTCACGATTACCTCTTTTGATATTTCCGAAAGTAACCACACCGTCGATTTCAGAAACGACAGCCGGATTTCCCGGGTTCCTGGCTTCAAATAGCTCAGTTACGCGTGGAAGACCACCGGTGATATCGCGAAGTTTTCCGAGAACTCTTGGAATCTTTACGATTACCTGTCCGGCACGTACATCTTCTCCTTCTTCAAGGATGATATGACTTCCAACGGGCAGATTATAATTCTTAATTTCCTTACCGCCTTCCACAACAATACCGGGGATCTTTGTTTTATCCTTGGTATCGATAACCACCTTCTCACGGTGACCAGTTTGTTCGTCAGCTTCTTCCCGGTAAGTAATACCCTCCAGAACGTTCTCAAATTTCAGCTTACCTGTAATTTCACTGATTACGACATTATTAAATGGATCCCAGGTACAAATGATATCGCCCTTGCTCACTTTCTGTCCGTCTTTTACTGTAAGGGTTGCACCATAAGGAACGTTGTTGGTTATCATCAGGCG
>JBGPBW010000148.1:0-12173 GCA_041481385.1 Puia sp. | reverse complement strand
GTCTACAGTAATTTGCCGTTCCTCCATAACTTCGAAAAGGGCTGCCTGGGTTTTTGCAGGTGCGCGGTTTATTTCATCAATCAACACGATATTGCTGAATATAGGACCCGGCCGGAACTGGAACAGCATTTCCCTGGGATTAAAAATGGACGAACCGATTACATCTCCGGGCATCAGGTCAGGGGTAAATTGAATCCTTGAAAAACCCACGTCTATCGATTTACTGAGCAGTTTGGCAGTAAGTGTTTTTGCTACACCGGGAACTCCCTCTATAAGGATATGTCCATCTGCCAAAATACCGGCAATAAGCAATTCAATCATTTTTTCCTGGCCCACAATAACTTTTCCTATTTCGTTTTTTAGTGTGCTCAGGGTTTCGCTGAATTCCTGCAGGGGTGTTCTGATTCCGAATAAATTTTCTTCCATCATATGGCCGGTTTATTGAATTGATTGATTTTTAAGTGAAGATCCAGAATTTCCCTATCTGTCAGGTTTGTATTTAACCGGGCATCGTGGACAGATTGCATCAGATCGGTAATTTCATTTAGCGGTTTCCCGGTGCGGAATGCCAGTTTCCGTGAAAACTCCTCATCGAGTACCGAAGTCGGCATGTTATAGGCCGATCTGATATTTTCAAGAAAAGCATGAGTCATTTTACCTGCCAGGTTCTGGTTGTTTTTTTGTTGAAAATATAACCGCCCGACGGTCTTTACAAAGTCCGCAGAAGCATTGCGAAGCTTCGGAATTTCAGAAATGGCCCTTTGTTTACGTTTTGACTCTACCAGAAAAATTAACAGAAATAGAATCAGGGTCAGCCAGAATGCCCACCGCAGAGAACGGTTTGTCAGTATAAAATGTAAAGCTGAATAATTTTCCCCACGGTGCCTGTATCTGAAATAGTCAGACCATTCCACCACACCGGTTTTTTCAGGCAGCCATGAAAGTGCGAGGTCATAGTAAGAAAAATTTTCTTTGTACAGCAGAAAGAAATTACTAAATGCAAGAGGCTCCAGATGAATAAAAATGGCGCCGTTGTGAGCATATGAAAGGCGGACAAAATTGGCCATACCTTCCCCATCCCTGCCCAGTATCCTGCTATAGCCGGAATCCATTGATATAAAATGATTTCCTGAAAATATACCCGGATAAGCGTATTTTTTCCATTCTCCACGTCCAGGATCCAACAGACTGATTTCTGCCAGGCTATCGCTATCGGGCTTCAAATTCTTATTTGTTATGCGGATGGGCTTATTTCTGTCTTCACCCGCTTTTGTGCTGTCCGTATCCATTTCATCAAAACGACCCGATTCCCCCGGGGGTGGTTTCAAATGCAGCATTGACAAAACGGTATCATCAATATAACTGGCGGAAATAAAAACCTGGTTCCCTGATGAAGCAAACCGGATCAGGGAATTCATTTCATCCGGTTCGGGGACGAACGACCGCGTCAAAATAATCAGGGTCCGGATCGTATCCTTCGTGTCTTCACCAGAAAATAAGATGGGAAACCTGCTGCTGGTCCGAATGACGGCTTCGGGGAAAAGAGCCGAAAGGTTGTCATAGGCATATCGGGTTCCATAGGGTATCTTGTCCAGTCGCCAGAGACTGATTCGTTCATCCAGTTTTTTCCGTTTATTGCAGGAACTTGTCAGGAACAAACAACAAAAAATAATTAAACCATATCGCAGTTTTCCTTTCAATCTGAAATTATTTTTTGAAGAGACTCGAACTTATTTTTTAAATCGAGATAGGTCTCCTGATTTGGAGCAAATCCCCCGTAAAAGACATATTCATATGCTGTAGCCAGCCATCTGAATGTTGCTGTCTCCGGATGGTTCCCCATAGCCTGGGAAATTTCCGCATTGGTGGAAGAGTTGCGAAATGAAATTCCAGTCTTTTCCTGTAGAATATGGATCAGCCGCAGATACAAATAGCGGATGGCCATTCGGTAGTTACCTTCCGTTTGATTTAGCCTGATCATTTCATCAAAATCTATCTTTTCCTCAGACAGATTTTGTTTCGTGTATTGCGTTTTTTGTCTGCTTGTTCTAATAAGCAGCGTAAAATTTATTTCCCGGGCGAGTTGATAAAGTCCATATAAAATCAACCCGCCTATCAGCGCAAAAAAAATCCAGCGTAGTATCTGGCTGCTGAGTATTCTGAATAACAGGCCAGGGTCACCTGGCGGTTCTTTTCTCCAGTACTCAGAATCATTTGCATAAGCATACTCTGGATTATTCTTATACCGGTTTACTTGAATTTTTGATACTTCACGAATGCTCCCCGGAGGTGAAAACAGAGAATCGGGTACTGGTTGGTAAACACTATCATAAGAGACTTCGCTTACAGAATTGGAATCCGATTTAATTACGTTTGCCCGGACCACCAGGGATGTGTCCTGCTGGTCCCGGGCAGTTGCGGAAAACGTTCCGCACAACGGGAAAAGGAACAGGAATGAGTAAAGGAATTTGATCATGGATGATGGTCAGGATTTACTATTTGATCCATCCGTTTTTTACGACTAAGGCGGATCGGATATATAATAAAGTACCAGATGATAAATCCGGCCGATGAAATCAATATAAAAAGACTTAGCAAAACGGGCATCTGCGTATAACGCGTCACGTAACCTTCCAGGAAAGCTGCCATTACGAACACGGGCACCAAACCAATCATCATCTTAAATCCGTCCTTCGCGCCCTGCATCAGAGAAGGTAATCTTTTATAAGTACCCGGAAATATCAGGCTTTTCGCAAGTACCAACCCCGCTGCTCCGGCTATGATAATGGAAGAAATTTCGAGTGTGCCATGGATCCAGATTACGAGTACAGATTTCCATCCGAGGCCCCTGGAAAAAAAATAATATTGAAAAGCACCCAGCATCACACCATTGTTAAACATCAGCCAGATGGTGCCCAGGCCGGCCAGGATGCCCGCTACAAAAATGCCAAATGAAACCTGAATGTTATGTACTGCAATCCACAAAAACATGGAAAGCGGATTCTGTTCTTTATACACGCCAAAGGGATCACCTTTGGCGATATTCTGTTCAGTCATTTCCATATATGCATTTCCCAGAACGCCCCGTACAAATTCCTGGTCGTTGGCTGCCGAGAATGCCGCCATGAGAGAAAAAACCAAAAATATTATGAATGAATAAAACAATATCCGGTGATGTTTGCGGATCACAAGCGGCAATTCCGTTTTCCAGAAGCTGATGATACGCGAGGATTCTTCCTTTTTATTTTTGTATATACCCAGGTAAATGCCGGAGGCCAGCTTGTTCAGATAAACCGTTACCCTGCTTTGCGGATAAAACGTTTTGGCATAACCCAGATCATTCACCAGTTCCGTAAACCGGTCCGCCATTTCATCCGGATCCGTTGTCGGCTCATACTGATAAATTTTCCACTTCTCGATATTCTGCTGGATGAATTGACCTTCACGCACAAAAACAGTACATTTATTGATAAATATAAAAAATAAAAAACCATTGTCAACGGAAGATTCATCAAACACGCATCTTCCGCTAAAATCATGTTAACCGTCAAGCTTGATACCGGATTCAATATAGAGGTTGATTTTCCCATCAGTCCATTTCATCGTCGCATGTTCGCTTATTTAATTGACCTGATGGTGATGTTTTTTTATTGGAAAATAATACAATTTCTCCTGGACTCCCGGCTGCAACGGGAAAACGATGATTTTGTCTGGTTATCCGTCCTGATTAGTATCCCGATATTATTGTACTATCCTATGATGGAAATATTGACCAACGGACAAACCATTGGAAAAAAAATCATGGGCATCCGGGTAATCAGGATGGAAGGTGGCCAGGCTTCTGTGAGCCAGTATATTTTACGATGGATGTTCAGAACGATTGACTTTCCGACCTGGATTTTTTTGACCATCTGGTCGGGCGCTATGCCCTGGTACAGCAGCATCTTTGTGTTTACGGGAATCGCATCAATAATTATTTCTAATAAGTCCCAAAGAATTGGGGATATCGTGGCAGGTACTATTGTTATTTTTACCCGCTCCAAATCATCCTGGCAGGATACGGTATTTACAGAATTGGAAGCGGATTACAAACCGCGGTATCCGCAGGTGATGCAAATGAGTGATAAAGACATCAATTCACTCAAGATGATTATTGAGACCGTTAAAAAGAACAGAAACCATGAACTGGCTTTCCGAATTGCAGAAAGAATAAAATGGAAACTGAACATGCAAGGTGACCAGGATGCACAGGATTTTCTCGAAACCCTGCTGAAAGATTATAATTATTATTCCAGCCGATGATCAGGGCCGGTGACCCACCATTGCGCCAATGATGGCTGAGATCAGCGCCAGTGCATAAAATGAAAGGACAATTATGACGAGTATCCCGTAAAACTTAAAAAATGATTTCAGATTTTTCAGCGATTCTGACAAAACGGATTGGTCGTTATTTCGCAGGGCTCTGCGCATTTTTGTTGAAAAACTAAATAAATAGTAAGCCGGGAAAAAAAGAATAAGTGCACCCAGGATAAGGAAGAAACTCAGAAAGACACTACTCATGCCCAACATACCTGTCTCCGCAGTTCCGCCACCGGCCTCTGATACCATCCGCGACATGGCGGCACCAAAAAAAAGGCCGATAACCGCCATGAGTCCGCAATAAATAAAACCAACGATTGAAAGTAACCGGCTCCAGCGGGCCGCTTCACTTAAAAAATTTGCAGATTGCTGGTCCAGATGCAGGTCGAAAAGACTTCCTTGCTGTTCCATGAAAGTTGTTTTTGGGTAATCATTTGGATTATAATGTAACGAATATTCTGCCAAGTTCAAAGAATCAAACGATGGTCAGTAGGCTCTTGCAAACAACACCCTTTCTCTGCTGGGTCTACCACTATAAATACAAACCCCCGCTTCCTGCGGATTGTTCAATGGTATACATCTGATGGTAGCTTTTGATTTTTCTTTTATGGCTTCTTCCGATTCCGGTGTTCCATCCCAATGCGCTGAAATAAAACCACCTTTTTCGTCAAGCAGTTTCTCAAACTCCTGCCAGCTGTCCGCCCGGGTAATATGTTCATCTCGGTACAGCAGCGCTTTCAGAAACATTGCCTGTTGTATTTCGATGAGGAGTTTCTCAACTTGTTCAACCAGTTTATCCTGCGGGAATGTCAATTTTTCCCTGATATCCCGTCTCGCAATTTCCACGGTTTGATTGTCAATATCCCTCAGGCCCATGGCAATACGAATCGGAACGCCCTTTTTCTCGTATTCGGCAAATTTCCATCCGGGGCGGTTGTTATCGTTGTTATCGAATTTCACCCGGATACCTGCTTTCTTCAAGGCATTTGCTATTTCCTTTCCCCTGGCATCAAGTTCATCCTTGCGCTCATCTCCTTTATAAATGGGAATGATCACTACCTGTACAGGTGCAATACGTGGCGGAAGGATCAGACCCTCATCATCACTATGCGCCATAACAAGCGCTCCAACCAGTCGGGTGCTTACGCCCCAGCTGGTTGCCCATACATAATCCAGTTTATTTTGTTTGTCGGAAAATTTAACGTCGAAAGCTTTGGCAAAATTCTGTCCCAGAAAATGGGAAGTACCTGCCTGCAGGGCCTTTCCATCCTGCATCAGGGCTTCAATACAATAGGTTTCTATAGCTCCGGCAAACCGCTCACTTTCAGATTTTACGCCCCGGATCACCGGGAGGGCCATATAATTTTCAACGAAATCTGCATATACTTTTAACATGAGCCTGGATTCTGCAACGGCTTCATCAGATGTTGCATGAGCAGTATGTCCTTCCTGCCAGAGAAATTCTGTCGTACGAAGAAAGAGCCGTGTGCGCATTTCCCACCGCACCACATTCGCCCATTGATTTATCAGCAGCGGAAGATCGCGATATGACTGTATCCAGGTCTTGTAAGTATTCCAGATAATCGTCTCACTGGTGGGCCTGACGATCAGTTCTTCCTCGAGCTTTGCTTCGGGATCCACAATAATTCCTCCACCGTCAGGGTCATTTTTAAGTCTGTAATGCGTAACAACGGCACATTCTTTTGCAAATCCCTCCACATGGGCTGCTTCCCGGCTTAGGAAGCTTTTGGGAATGAATAACGGAAAATAGGCATTTTCGTGACCGGTATCCTTAAACATCTGGTCCAGTGTATCACGCATTTCTTCACAAAGAGCAAATCCATAGGGTTTAATAACCATACATCCCCGAACAGCGGAATAGTCCGCAAGTCCGCCTTTAATAACCAGATCGTTATACCATTGTGCATAGTCGTCCTGCCGACTGGTAATTTCTTTACTCATAATTCAGATTATTCGAACCGGACTTGATTTTGCTCATTTTAACATTTCGATCCGGTAATTTGCAAATGCAGGTCAATATATTATGTAATTTTGTTAAGACGCTCAAAAGTAGTAACTTAAGACTGAAACTTCTAAATGCTTTCGCCATGAAAAGACCCTATTTGTACCTGATAGCCGCCTTGATACTCGCCGGAACAAGTAGTTGCTCTGTTTCTAAAAACAGCACAACACCGGACGATGTCTATTATTCACCAGCTTCACCTGTAAAAGTTACTGCTACCGGAAATCCTAATAATTCAGAATATTATAGTACGCCTAATGAGAATTATGTGAAAATGCGCGTTCAGAATCCGGATAAATGGTCCTATTTTGACGATTACAGTACTGATTATTATGGCGGATATTCACCTTATGGTTATTCCAGCGGCATCGGCCTTAGCATTGGCTTTGGAACTGGTTTTTACAGCCCATATTACGGTGGTTTCGGTTACTATAGCCCGATGAGTTATTATAACAGTTATTATGCATGGAATAGTTTCTACAATCCGTATTACGGAGGAGTTGTTGTCGTAAGCGGTAAGAATACCAGCGCTCCTGCATATACCAGGATGAGTACTTTCAATCCTTCTGCCTATCAGGGGAATTATTATAATACAAGACCCGGTATGCACAACACGTCAAATTCTTCACAGTTTTACAATCCCTATTCAGGTTCCAACCCAAATAATAATTTTAACCGTTCTTCCAATAGCCGTCCTTCATATTCAAGCCCTTCACCCATGCGTTCTTCACCCTCCAATTTCAGTAGTGGTGGTGGCGGCGGAGGGGGAGGCGGAATGCGCGGCGGCGGTGGCTCCAGACCGGGCCGGTAATCCGCTGAGTGATGAAACGACTATACGCCCTCTGTCCCTCCCTCCTGTTTGCGTGTTTTCTTCAGGCGCAGCTTCCGGAAGATGCTTTGCGCATGGCTTATATACGTCCGAGCGGCACAGCCCGTGAGCAGGCAATTGGCGGCACAATGGGATCCCTGGGCGGCGACATTACAGCAAATTATATCAATCCTGCAGGCCTTGCATTTTACAGGACCAACGAACTCGTTATTAGTCCCGGGTGGAATTTAAATTCCATAAAAACCAGTTTTCTCTCCACCGATAATAAAAACACAGGGAACAGCCATTTTATCATGGGCACTTCGGGCATTGTCGCCGGGTGGGGAGATCGAAATAGTTCGAACGCAGTATCCCTGTCTGTAAACCAGAGCGCCGATTTTAAAACCCATTTTTCGTATCAGGGCAATAATAGTTATTCTTCTGCTTCTGAAGCCTACTATGAAGAGTTTAATGCATCGGGGCTTTCAGTTGACCAGGCTTTGGCAGAACCCGGACTTTCCTATGGTACCCGGATGGCTTTATATACTTACCTGATCGATACTTCCCAGGGTGGTTTGGGAACAACAATATATCAGCCGGGAAAAGTGCTGGCGGCCGGCGGACAGCTTGGCCAGCATACAGACATACGGACTTGTGGCGGCATCACTGAGATTGCACTTGGCGTAGCCGGAATGAATAACGAAAAGTTTTACTATGGTTTGTCTATAGGAGTTCCCATTGTAAATTATCAGCAAACCATACAATACACGGAATCGGATCTCAGTGGAAATGATCATAACGATTTTGGATCATACAAATATTCTGAATCTTACTCATCAACCGGTGCAGGTGTTGTGTTCAGGTTGGGCGGCATTTACAGACCCAACCTCAATTGGCGCATTGGACTGGCAATACACACACCAACTTTTTATTATTTAACTGACAGAGTTTCCGCCAGCATGGTCACCAATACGGAAGATTATGCCGGCACAAAATCTGTAGAATCCGCTACGTTGGATGAGATGGCTGGTTCCGGTAACAGTTACAAATATCAATTGTATTCACCCTGGCACTTTCTGGTAAGTGGTTCTTATATTTTCCCGGGTCAGGTGACAGAAGGGAAAATGGGTTTTATAACAGCCGATATAGAATACCAGACAAATACCAGCTCGAAGTTTAGTTTACAGCCTGATGATTACAACAGCCAGGACAATAGTGTTTACGACCCACTGAACAGCACCATTAAATCATATTACAAAAACACATTTAATTTCCGTCTGGGCGGGGAATATAAAGTGGATGAACTTGCGTTTCGCATTGGCGGTTCCTATTCCATGAATCCCTATAGTTCACCGGACCTGAAAGCCAACCGGAGCACGGTTGGTGGAGGTCTCGGTTACCGGAAACACGGAATTTTTATCGACCTCACTTATGTGGAAGCCATATCCAACGACGTCAACTTCCCTTACCGCCTCAGTGAAAAAGACAATCTGTATTCCACCGTTCAGACATATTCCGGCAATATCATACTCACGGTTGGAATGAAACTTTAGGATTCTGATAATAGCTGATGATCTTATTCAGAAAATCTGTTTCGAGCCAGACCAGGTTTTTGTTTTTATTCATCCAGGTGATTTGGCGCTTGGCATAATGCCTGGTGTTTTGTTTGATCATAGCGATACTCTCCTGAAGTCTTGTCTTTCCCTGCAAATACCCGAACAACTCAGTGTACCCGACAGTCTGCAATGCATTTAGATGCTGGTCGGGCAGAAGGGAAACAACCTCATCCAGCAAGCCCCGATCCATCATAAAATCTACCCGGTCATTGATCCGTTTGTATAATTCTTTTCTGGCCAGGTTAATGCCGAATTCAAGAACACGGAAGGGTCTTTGCTTTTTTTGTCTGTTACGGAAAGAAATAATCGAACGTCCGGTGCTTTGCACTACTTCCAATGCACGCATAATACGCTGTGGGTTTGCCATTTCACCCGATGCATAAAATAGCGGGTCTGAAATTCGTATAGATTCTTTTAACCAGTCCAAGCCGTTGTCTTTGTATGAAGACTGGATTTTTTCACGGATCCTTTCGTCCACAACCGGGATCTCATCAAGCCCTTCACGAAAAGCTTTAATATATAATCCGGTGCCGCCACACATGACTACAACGTCGCGGGTTTCGAAAGCTTCATCGCAGAATGCCATGGCCAGCGTCTCGAAAACCGCCGCATTCACGTCCTCTCTGATAGAATGGGAGTTAATAAAAGCGTGTTGTATCTCGCCAAGTTGTTCGTGACTGGGTTTAGCCACTCCGATATTCAGTTCACGGAAACACTGACGACTGTCTGCCGAGATTATCGAAGTTTGAAAATGCCGGGCAAGTTCCATAGCCAGTTCCGTCTTACCGGAAGCCGTGGGACCCGTAACGATAATAACTGTTTTTAGTGACATTATTCAAGCGCGGTATCTTCTTCCGGACCAAGCGGACCAAGTTCTTCGTCTATATCCAGATCGCCGGTTTCTTCACCAACTTCGCTGAATCCTTCAGCGCTTCGGTTGAGATCGTATTTTTCTTCCACCTCAGCCAGTTTATCTCCAATCAGGCCCCGTGTTCCGTATTGGGACGGTCCGATACTTTCCGATTTCAGAACGACAGGATATTCCAGCTTACTATTTTCTTCTTTGGAAACGTGTATGAGTTCAACGAGAAAATACCAGTTTTTTACAAAATCATATAGATATACAAATTTTTGATTGGGATCCTTGATCTCGGAGCCAATGGTCGTTTCAGCCATAAGCAATGGAGGAACCTTATATTCCCGTTCATATTTTTCCAGGGAAATTTCCCTGCCCCGCTGCCAATGGTCGTTACTGCGGAAAAAAGTAGCCTGGTGTTTATTGTCGAATTCATAAGCCTTCAGGATCACCTGGTGCAGATCGAGAAAATGCTGATTATGCCTCACTGCCACGTCACGGTAAACACTGTCGTCTTCCTCGTAATAAATCCTGAATTTTAATACTGCCATAATGTTACCCGTTAGAATGTTCAAAAATAAACGAAACCATCAAATTATCAGCCAGCTTATTTTGATGCAGAATTACCCGCCTGGATTTTCGCCACCGGTTTGAGGCCCATTGTTGCAGCCTTCTCCAGCATATAAGGGTATGCAGCTTCAAAACTATTTCCGATTTCCCCTTCCAGGATTGCTTCCCGGATCAGATTTTTTAAATCCCCCACTTTTTTCGAAGGACCTATCCCAAATGTTTCCATGATCATTTCTCCGGTTACCGGAGGCTGCCAGTTCCTTATCCTGTCTTTTTCTTCAACTTCAGCAAGCCTTTTACGAACCAACTCGAAATTGTCAAGATACCGTTTTACTTTTTGTCTGTTTTTGGAAGTAATATCAGCCTCACAAAGTAACATGAGCAATTCAATATCTTCTCCTGCATCGAATAATAACCTCCGGATTGCGGAATCCGTTATATTTTCCTTAGTCAGGCTGATGGGACGCAAATGTAATTCAACCATTTTACGAACAAAACGCATTTTATCGTTCAGCGGTAATTTCAACTGATCAAAAATCTTAGCCACCATCCGTCCGCCCACCACTTCGTGTCCGTGAAAAGTCCATCCATGTCCTTCTTCAAATTTCTTGGTCGCTGGTTTACCGATATCGTGCAGGATGGCAGACCAGCGAAGCCAGAGATCGTTTGACCTGAGGGCAATATTATCGAGCACCTGGAGTGTATGGTAAAAGTTGTCTTTATGACCCAGCCCGTCAATATATTCCGCCCCAGCCAGATCGGCCATTTTCGGAAAAATGATTTGCAGTAGTCCGGACCGGAAGAGCAGATCAAATCCTATGGAAGGTTTGGGTGATGCGATTATTTTGTTGATTTCTTCGGTCACACGTTCCTGTGAAATAATCCGGATGCGGTCGGCATCTTCTATAATGGCATTAAATGTTTTCGTTTCAATCTGAAAACCGAGTTGAGTTGCAAAACGGATAGCCCTCAGCATACGCAGGGGATCATCACTGAAAGTAGTCAGCGGTTCGCGGGGTGTTTGAATTTTTTTTTCATTCAGATCCTGCAGGCCGCTAAAGGGATCAATAATCTTCCCATAGTCCTTTTTATTCAAACTGATGGCAAGTGCATTAATCGTGAAATCTCTCCGGTTCTGATCATCTTCCAGCGTACCCGGTTCAACCTCCGGATTACGCGAGGCGGAACGATAGCTTTCTCTTCTGGCTCCGACAAATTCCACATCCAACCAATGACCCTCAGGATCCTGGATTTTAAAATGGGCAGTACCAAAATTTTTAAAGAAAGAAACCGAGGGCCTGGGCTGATAACGGGATGCTACTTCATTGGCCAGATCGATGGCATTGCCAATGCAAACGATATCTGCATCACTGGTTGCACGTCCGATAATTTTATCACGCACAAACCCTCCGATAACATACACTTCCACCTGCATTTTTTCAGCGGTGTCTGCAATCTGTTTAAACAAATGTAATTCAGTATTTGTGCAGGAAATGTCCATTCCAGCAAAGGTAATCGAAGAAAATTTGGAAATTTGGAATTTTGAAAATTTGAAAATGCGGATCAGTTTTGCCAGGAAAATTATCAATATTTTTTTAAGAGATATTTCCAGTCCATACCCATTATACAGGTAAAGTGGATAATAACTGCAGTTCTTTTATTTCCGTTGCACACCTGAAATGCTTTTGTGGACAGGCAGAATAACCATGAAGCCCACAGGGACGGCAGTACAGTTTTTGTTCAACTTCTACGATCTGGCTGCAGTCAGACAAAGGCCCGAATCCAAATTCCGGAATCGTTGAACAATAAATGGCAGTAACAGGCGCATTCATCGCCGATGCGAAATGCATTGGAGCGGAATCGTTAACATAGTTCATCACCGCCCGGCTCATAAGAGCCGCCGACTGCAGAAAAGTAAGATTGCCTGCCAGCAGGATTATC
>JBGPBW010000147.1:0-12285 GCA_041481385.1 Puia sp. | reverse complement strand
GCCTCGCCGGTAATCTGAAACCAATACATCAGGCCAAAACCCACGAGCACTGTCAGCGCAATAGCCGGAACCACGGTCCAGATAACTTCCAGTTTATTATTATGTGGAAAATAAAATGATTTTCTTTTTTCAGAATACTGGTACCGGAATGAAAACCAGAACAGCAGAATCTGTGTAATAAAAAATACGACGCCCGTAATGGCGATCGTGATGTAGAGCATCTGGTCAATCTTCTCCCCGTGATCAGAAGCGGATTTACCCAGTATTTTTCCCCTGAATAATTCATTGCACCAGTACACACCGATGAGACCCAGAACCAGAAATACGATCATCAGAAAACCATTGATGCGGTTATTCTGTTCATTATTTTTCTTTTCTCCTTTCAGGATGCCTACGTATTCACTGGCTTTCGCTATCTGAAAGGTGATCACAAAACCCATCAATAAAATCGCAATCAGAAAAATGGTAGACATGATGCTTAAAAAAATTTAATCGTTTTAGAACATTCCTGAAAATATGAACGACTAAGTATAATGAATAATACTTTCCTTAAAGAACGGATGGTTTTTAGCCACCAGGGGATACTTCGCCAACACCCGGCCGGTCTGGAAAATGATCAGGCCTACGAATCCGGCGGCAATGCCAAAATCAAAGAGGTTCATGGGCACGTGATCCGGAATCAGACTTCCGAAAACCATTTGGTAAAAATCCAGCCAGTGACCAACCAGCAAAGCTACAGACATAATGGTTAATATGGCATAGTTGCGTTTTGAGCTCCTCCGCATATAGACGAGCAGCGGAGCCAGAAAATTGATAACCAGATTCAGATAGAAAACGCCGGTATATGCACCTTCAAACCGGGGCCTGAAATAAGTGGTTTCTTCGGGGATATTCGCATACCAGATCAGCATAAATTGCGAGAACCACAGATAAGTCCAGAAGACGGAAAAAGCAAACTGGAATTTGCCCAGGTCGTGCAGATGTTCCTGGTTAACATATTCGAGGTAACCCTTATTCTTCAAATAGATCACAAATAAGGTGATTAATGCAACACCGGCAACAAATGTGCTTGCAAAAGTGTACCAACTGTACATCGTGCTGAACCAATGTGCATTGATGCTCATCAGCCATAACCAGGGGACGGTAGACGCTACCGTGAGCGCGAACCAGACGATATAAAGTGCCGCCCATACGGTATTTTTCCAGATATATTTCTTGCCTTCTGCAATAGTTAGCGGATGATTATCCAGCTCCCGGCTTAGGCTGCGCATCTTGTATCCGAGTACCGTCCAGAGGCCGATAGTCAGCGTGGTCCAGATAATAAAGAACCCGGGATTCAGAAAACCTTTTTTGCCATTAAGTATCGGATCCTTTTCCACCATGGCCTTGTCGAGCCATTCATAAATAAATACTTTATGTCCGAGCACGAGGCACATCAGAATCACAAATGTGATTCCTCCGATGATGGGCACACAGGCCGATATGGCTTCTGTCACCCTGCGGAAAGCCATCTGGAAACCTCCCCAGGCCAGCGTCACCGCACAAAAGAAAAACATGGCCGCATTCACGACCAGTAAGAAATATACACTATTCTGCAAAAGTGCTGCCCAGAACCGGATCTGATGCGCTTCATCACCGGTACCATATACAAAGTATCCGACGATCAGGGAAATAAGCCCCGCAATCATCAGCCCCATGGACCACATCCTGAAACCGGAAGGAATTTCAAAACGCTCTTTAATTGACATTCTTGATAATTTTAATACTTATCGGATCACTTATTTTTTATTCGCTGTTGAATCATGAGCAGCCGGAGCAGCAGACG
Organism: Puia sp.; assembly: GCA_041481385.1. Taxonomy (GTDB): domain Bacteria; phylum Bacteroidota; class Bacteroidia; order Chitinophagales; family Chitinophagaceae; genus Puia. The sequence continues at coordinate 10,460 of JBGPBW010000147.1, read as the reverse complement.
CTGCAGCTGCCGCTTCTTTCGACTTGATATAGGCAATCACCATCCAGCGTTGCCGGGTATCGAGCTGGGAAGCATAACTGCCCATTTTATTTTTGCCATAGGTGACTGAATAAAACATTTGACCTTCCGGCATGGCTTCAATTTTCTTATCGCCCACCAGGGTTGCCGGTTTGGCAGGGAACGGACCGTCACCGCCCTTGTACAGCGGACCATTGCCGTCCAGTTTCATACCATGACAAATACCACAATTCACCAGGTAAAGTCTTTCGGCTTCCACCATGGTTGGTGCATCCAGTTCAGCAGCAGTCAATGGATTCTTCACTAATTTGGAAGTCACCAAATAATTGGTCGTATCTCCGTCCTTATCTTTTGGAATATCAAAAGGGAAGAGTGCACCGCGTTTGATGGTTCCGGGAACCGGGGTATTGCTGTAATGAATACCTTCTTTTAACAACGCCTCTTTTTGTTCAGGTGTTACTGCATAAGTTTCATAAGCACGGCTGTACGCCATATCCGGCATATATATTCTTCCGGGATCACGTCGCACCTCACTGCAGGATCCCAGCACAAGCCCGGATAAACAGAAAAGAATTAATTTTTTTTTGATCTGCATGTCAACATTCATTTCGTTATGCCAGAATAGTTTTTGCATTATCAATCGCGGGGATGTTCTTACTATAAGTGCCAAGCCACCAGCCGGTCTCTGCGTTTTGCATATTCACATCCATCGCACCAATGGATTTCAGGAACGCCTGCGCCTCTGCTTCATTGGTCTTTGTCGTACATTCAATCACCATAACAAACAGGTCGTCCGTTGCGCGCAGGCTGAAATGATGTTTGCGCACAAAGGGCGCCATCTGGCAGAGATAACAAAACGTAAGCACCATGCCCACAGAGGAAAAAAGTACCGTCAGTTCAAAAATGATCGGGATCCAGGCAGGCAGGGCAAAATGCGGTTTACCACCAAAATTCAGCGGCCAATCGTACACCAACGCATAACTGATTCCGATGATGGCTGTAAGGGTTCCGCTGATGGCGTATAAAAATCCCGCAGTGTGAAGACTTGTATCCCGCAGGCCCATGGCGGTATCCAGCCCGTGGATGGGCATGGGTGTATACACATCATGTAACTTATAGCCTGCAAGGCGTACTTTCTTCACGGCCGGAAATAAGACCGCTTCATCATCAAAACTTCCAACAACAAATCTTTTAATAGCCATATAATCGCTTTAGAAGATATTTAATGTGCGTGTGCAAATTCGTGGGCAAATTCTTCCACCGATTCTTTTTCTTCAGGGCCCATCTTTTCCTTATAATTCGCACCGGATTTTTTCAGGATATGTTTGATTTCTGCCACGGCAATGACCGGGAAGAATTTCGAGAACAGGAAATAACAGGTGAAAAACAAGCCGAAGGTTCCCAGGTAAAATCCAACTTCCCAGATCGTCGGGGAATAATAGGTACTCCAGCCGCTGGGAATATATTCCCGGTACAACGAGGTGACGATGATCACAAATCGTTCAAACCACATTCCGATATTAACGATCACCGACATAAAGAAGGTGACCACCAGGTTCCGGCGCATTTTGCGGAACCAGAAAATCTGCGGCGATAATACATTACAACCCATCATGATATAATAAGACCAGCCCAGGGGTGAAAACAAATTCCCACGATTCTGGAAAAACGCAAACTGCTCATATGGGTTTTGCCCGTACCAGGCTATAAACAATTCCGTCAGATAAGCTATGCCCACGATGGATCCGGTAAGTACAATGATTTTATTCATCACATCAATATGCTCGATGGTGATGTATTCTTCTAGCCCCAGCACTTTACGGGTAACGATCAATAACGATTGTACCATGGCGAATCCGCTGAACACGGCACCTGCAACAAAGTAAGGCGGGAAGATGGTGGTATGCCAGCCGGGAACGACGGATGTGGCGAAGTCGAAGGACACGATGGTATGAACCGATAATACCAGCGGTGTGGCCAGACCGGCCAGTACCAGGGATAAGGCTTCATGGCGCTGCCAGTGTTTGGTAGAACCGGACCATCCGAAAGAAGTGAGGCCGTAAAAATACTTTCTCCATTTCAGCCTGGCTCTGTCCCTGACGGAAGCAAGATCAGGTAATAATCCACAGTACCAGAACAATACAGAAACTGTAAAATATGTAGATATCGCAAATACATCCCAGAGCAACGGTGAATTAAAATTTGGCCAGAGCACACCACGCGTGTTTGGATAAGGAAGACAAAAGAAGGCCATCCAAACGCGACCCATATGCCAGATCGGAAACTGACCGGCACACATCACCGCAAAAATCGTCATCGCCTCTGCCGCGCGGTTTACACCCGTTCTCCAACCCTGCCTGAACAACAAAAGGATCGCAGAGATCAGGGTTCCCGCATGACCGATACCGACCCACCACACGAAATTGGTGATATCCCAACCCCAGCCCACGGTTTTATTCAGATTCCACTGCCCCGTACCATAAATGACTTCTCGGGTCACTGAGAAAATGCCAAAACAAAGCAGTAAGACGGCCGTCAGAAATCCGATCCACCACAATTTGGAGGGCCTGTTCTCTATCGGGCGAACAATGTCTTCGGTGATTTGGTGATAATTCTTATCACCCACCACCAATGGAGGCCGTACCTGCGATTCATATCTTAATGAAGACATATTGGGTTATCACTTTTTCTCCCGCCGAAGGCGGGATTCATTAAAAATAATTACACTTTCTCTTTGGCTTCAGATTCCGGGTTACGGACCTTGGCGAAATAGGTAATATTTGGCAATACATGCAATTCTTCAAGTACATGATACAAACGATGTTCGTTTTCCTGCCGGGTCTTCACCACAGCGCTCTTGCTGTTGTTCACATTTCCGAACACAATGGCCTGGGTCGGGCATGTCTGCTGACAGGCGGTTTTGATATCCTCATCACTTAATACCCTTCCGTCTTTTTTTGCTTTCAGTTTTCCGTCCTGCAGGCGCTGAACACAGAAACTGCATTTTTCCATTACACCTCTTGAACGAACGGTTACGTCCGGATTTAGCACCATGCGCGGCAGGTCATCGTTCATCATCAGCACGGCTTCATTGAGTTTTCCCACGCCGTTTTCATCCTGGTTATTCGGGAAACTGTCGGCACCTGTATAATCTTCCCAGTTGAAACGCCTCACTTTAAACGGACAGTTATTTGCGCAATATCTTGTTCCGATACAACGGTTATAGGCCATCTGGTTCAGACCCTCCGTGCTGTGGTTGGTCGCTGCTACCGGGCAAACATTTTCGCAGGGCGCATTATCACAATGCTGACATAACATCGGCTGAAAAACAGTTTGTATGCTGTTGGGATCATCCAGGTTTCCGGTGAAATACCGGTCGATGCGAAGCCAGTGCATATCGTGGTAGCGAAGTACTTCATTCTTGCCCACGATGGGGACGTTATTTTCTGCAATACATGCAATCGTGCACGCGCCGCAGCCCACACAGGAATTCAGGTCGATCGACATACCCCAATGGATTCCGGGCGTATCATAATGGGGATACAGGGTCCCTTCTTTATCAAATCCTTCTATACCGCCAAACTTGGCCAGCTCTTTTTTTCTGTCTTCCAGGATTTCATCAGGTTCTTTTATGAAATCTGCAAGGGACATTTCTTTGATGACCGAAGTGCGCCCTTCATAAGAACTGTGCACCTGTGTTTGTGCGATTTTATATGCTTCCGATGTTTTTTCGAAACTGACATCCGTTGCCACCCATTCAACCGTGCTGCCGTTGTAACTGGCGAAAGGGAAAACATTTTTTCCGGCACCTGCTGCAGCCCGTCCGATAAATGTCTCGGTATTTTTGGGATCTGCACTTTGCCTTCCATATCCGAGTGCAATGGCAAATACACCTTCGGGCATTCCCGGTACCGGCATTACAGGAATCGTCAATTCTTTACCGCCGGATTTGATCCGGATCACCTCGCGTTCAGGATGTGATTCAAATTTATCCGACTGATTGCGATTGTTCAGGTCGATGCCATATTGTTCCTTGATGAAGTTGGGTGAAACCATGGCATAGTTGTCCCAACTCGCACGTGTGATCGGATCAGGTAATTCCAGCAGCCAGGGATTATTCGCCTGCGCGCCGATACCCATACCTACCTGCTGGTACAACACCAGTTCATATTGACCACCGGCTTTCACGGAAATGGCTGTAGCAGCAGCTACTACATTTCCGGCTGTAATAATATATGGTGTCGAAGCTGTGCTGATCGCAGCTGTAGCAGGTTCATGTTCTATCACACCATCCTGCAGCGCTTTTTCATAGCCGTCGTAGCCACCCAGTTTATTTGTCCAGTATTGTTTGAAATAATCGTCGTAGGTTATTTTACTGCCGGACAAAATTAGCAGCATGTCTTCGAACGGACGGGTCAGGAATAGCGGTGCGATCACCGGTTGCATCGTAGAAATATGCCCCGTCCTCGGTTCTGCATCACCCCAGCGCTCCAGAAAATGAGGCGAGGGAAGAATATATTTACACAATTCAGTAGTTTCGTCCAGTCTTCCTGAAAATGAAACCGCGGTTTTTACTTTTGCTAAACCACTGATGAATTTTTTTGAATCAGGACTATTGTAAACCGGATTCACATCATAGATCAGCAGGGTCTTTACATTACCCTGGTTCATGTCGTTAACCAGCGCAGCAAAATCACCATCTATCCCCTGGCGGGTCAGATTGGTAGCATCCCAGGTGATCGTTGCTCCGTTTGATCCCAGTGCTTCGTTGATTGCGTTGATAATAATTTGAATCTGTACATTATTGGAACCTGAAACCACCAGCGCTTTTCCTTTGTTCGCCATCAGGTCCTTTGCGGCTGCCTGCACACCTGCTTTCAATTTTTCAGGAAGGGCCGGAGCTATAACGTTGCCACCAACAGCAGCGAGCAAAGCCAGTGCTACGGCTCCGCTCTCAGAAGGCTTATGCGTAAAGCGCTCATCTGCATTGGCGCCGGTAAGACTGCTGAAGGATTCAAACTGGTAATGCCGGTTCATCGCCGGAGATTTCTCGTCAATTTTTCTTCCAACAGCATACTGTCTGGCAAATTCGATCGGTGCGAGCCAGGTTCCCAGGAAATCTGCGCCCAGGCTCACGATCACTTTTGCCTGATCGAAATGATAAGCCGGAATCACCCTCTTTCCATAAGATGCTTCGTTCGCCAGCAACATGCCGCTATAAGAATCTGCGTCGTATTGTACATGACGGCTTCCCTGAAATTTCGAGAGGGCATCGGCGATTACCTGTTTGGTTGTAACAGAAGTGAGGGTGGGTGTGAGCAGCACCGTGATCCCGTTTTGTCCGGATGCGGTTATGGAATCCATGACCAGTTTATCAAATGCTTCAAAGCTGGTCACTTCCTGGGGAACTCCGCCAACCATTTGTACCGGATAACGAAGCCGGGCCGTATCATAAAGATCCAGAATAGAAGCCTGCACCTGTGCTGATGTGCCACCATGGGTAACCGGAGATAATTCATTGCCCTCCAGTTTGATCGGCCGGCCATCACGCACTTTGGCTACAATGGATACCGCGTCGCCACCGGATGTAAATGTGGTGGCATAATAATCAGCCACGCCGGGAACAATATTTTCAGGTCTATTGATATAAGGAACAATATGCCGAACCGGCATTTCGCAGCTCGCAGCAAGGGTGGCTGCAGCAGTACTGAAACCCAGGTACTTAAGAAAATCACGACGGGGCGTCTTGGCATCCAGTATACCGCGGGCTTCCAGTGAAGATTCCATAGGAAGATCCTCCCTGAATTCATTTTCCGAATCCTTAATATAAGATTCGGTCAGATTGAGTTCCCCAAAATTTTTCCAGTACTTTTTTTCGCTCATTGAAATGCTAATTTGAGAATTCTATTACCTTAAACAACCAATGAATTTACCACACCCTCATACTCCCATACTCTCATACTTGCGTTAGTAGTGGCATTTCTGACACTCAGTGCCTCCGATATTTTCAACCGTTACGCTGTCCATCGTTCCTGTTACCAGGTTATGGTTGAATCTTTCGTAAATACTATAGAATTTATTTCCATTTCCGGCTGAATCCGGGAAATTAATCTTGGTTGTGCGGTGACAGTTGATACACCAACCCATGCTGAGTTCGGCAAACTGTTTCACTTCGTTCATCTGGGTAATGCTGCCGTGGCAGGTCTGGCATTGCACTTTACCCGCACGAATGTGCTGGGAGTGATTGAAATATACATGGTCGGGCAGGTTGTGGATCTTCACCCATTCGATCTGTTTGCCGGGTTCAGTATACTTATTTGATTTCGGATCGTAACCGGTATAGCTATATAGTTTCTGAATTTCGGCCGTACCATCCACTTCCTTTCCGTCGGCGTGGAAAAGCGCTTCGCCTTTGTAATCATTGATGGCTGCATGGCAGTTCATACACACATTAAGAGAAGGAACTCCGGCCATTTTAGAATCCCAGGCACCGCCATGGCAGTACAGACAGCTAATCTGATTATTTCCGGGATGCACCTTATGCGAGAAGAAAATAGGTTGTTCCGGTTGATAATTCTGCTGACGGCCCAGTCCGATAGCACCCTGTACGAGATAATATCCCCCCAATACAAAAAGCACCAGGCCAAGCACCGTGAGGTAGGCTTTATTCCGGTAAAAGGGGATCGGTTCGTGCGCGGGAATGCCCGATTTATCGTCGGTAAGTTTTTTCAGGTTGGCATTCACCTGCAATAAAACCAACATGATCACCGCCAGGATCATCGTCAGGATACCATAGAGCAGGCTGTTATCTGATTCTTTGGTTGCTGATTCCGGACCTTCCGGACCTTTTTGTGTTCCGGGTTCCGGATAGGTTTCAACATATTTCAGGATGGCATCGATTTCCGCGTCCGTCAGCGTCGGAAATGTATTCATCGGTGTTTTGCTGTACTGAACGAAAAGGTTATTGAAGTAAGCATTTCCGGAAGCGAGCACTGCTGCATTGTTCCGAATCCAGGCATGAAGTAATTTTTGATCGGGGACCCGCGAGGTTACACCTTTTAGTGCCGGACCAGTCACCACTTTGATCGGATTGTGACAGCTCGCGCAATCACTCTGGAAAAGGGCCTTCCCGTCCTGGGCCATTAAAGGATTTCCGTAAAAAACAACAGATGCAGTGAGAAGAAAAGAGAAGGATATTCGGAAAACACTTGGTCTGTAATGATGCATATATACAATTCGTGTATAAATGTGAAAAATCATCTAGGGTTGGCTGCAAAAGTAAGTCAGGAAATTAACAATATGCCATCATGTGGAATTTTTTTTTTGCCTTATCTGGCCTGCATTTCAGCGGATTATGCATTTTCGAGAAAATGAATTGTCAGGTTTATGTCACCGCTTTTTAGCCTGAACTTCCGCTCTAAAAACCCGGATCTGAAACCATTTTTTTCCCACATCTTTACAGCCTTTTTCAGGTCCGACTTGTTTTTTTCAGGATTGGTTTATTTTTTAAACGCTGATTTATATTTTCTCAGGTCGGATCTATTTTTTTCAGGTCAGATTTATTTTTCTCAGATCTGATTTATTTTTTCAGGTCTGGTCTATATTTTTTTTTATGAATGAGTTTTTGCAACCGGTCAGGCTTGCCATTTTTGCATCGGGTCAGGGTTCCAATGCCCGCGAGATCATCCGGTATTTCCGGAATGGCGCCCATCCGGTTGCGGGAAAAGAGGTAGAAATTGCCCTGATCGTTTGCAACAAACCCGGAGCTGGTGTTTTGGACCTGGCATCTGAATCTGACATTCCGGTATGCCTGATCGAAAAAGAAAATTTTTTCCGGGGATCCCATTACCTGGAAGAATTCAGCAGGTATAACATTTCGTTTATCGTCCTGGCAGGATTCTTATGGAAGATTCCTTCAGCGCTGATCCATGCTTTTCCCGACAGAATGCTGAATATTCACCCAGCTCTGCTTCCGAATTACGGGGGAAAAGGTATGTACGGAAAAGCGGTACACGAAGCTGTTATTGCGGCCGGAGAAAAAGAAAGCGGAATCACCATACATTATGTTGATGAACGTTATGATCATGGCAGGATTTTTTTTCAGACGAGCCTGACCCTGTCGTCCGAAGAAACACCGGACAGCCTGGCAGAAAAAATTCACGTTCTGGAACACAGGCACTTTCCCGAACAAATCGCGCGATGGCTGGAATGCAAATTATCGTTAAACCCTTAATTATTTGTCGCCTTCGTCCTATTTTGCCTTTTTAAGCTTGAAGCCTGAAGCGTGAGTCTGGACGCTTGAGGCTTAATGTTATAATGCATAAAATTTAAACTGACTTGGATATGCTGCGTGGCAAACATAAAAAAGCTTCAAGCCTCAAGCCTCAGGCTTAAAAAATTGTTCTCTATTAAAATCAATTGATTGATTCGTTTTTACGCATATTTTAGAAAGACATCTTGTCTGACCCTCTTTGTTTTCTTTTCAGTTGGGGCTCTGGCCCAGGAAGTAACCATACATGGTACCGTATTTAATATGTATAAGACCCGGCCGCTCGACGGAGTGAGCGTTTTGTGCAACTGCGGCCGCGGAACCACTACTGACTCTAATGGTAATTATGTGATCCGGGTGAACTTTTCAGATTCTATCCGGTTTTCCTATCTGGGCCGTGCCACACAGATGTTCCCGGTGAGCGCGATGAATGCCACCACCGGCTTTGATATCGCCCTGCATGTAAAACCCACGGAACTGGCTGAAGTGCGTGTGGCGCCAAGAAATTACCGGATGGACTCTTTGCAAAACCGAAAGGATTATGAGAAGATTTTTAACTATCAGAAACCGGGTATTGGTATTACCGATGGCCCGAACGGTGCGGGGCTTGACCTAGATCAGTTGATCAATGTATTCCGGTTTAAACGAAACCGGCGTCTCGCAGCATTCCAGGCCCGGTTGGTTGAAGACGAGCAGGACAAGTTCATCAACCACCGGTTCACCCGTTATATCGTAAAAAAGATCACCGGCCTCAACGGCGATTCGCTGGATGCCTTCATGTTCCGTTACCACCCCTCTTTCCAATTTACAAAAGCCGCGAGCGATTATGAATTCTACGATTATATCAAACTCGCATACCAGGACTATCTGCGACAACTGCATATGAGTCCGCCAATGAAGACGGAGGATACGCTCCATTCAGCGCATTAGATTGTAGGCACCATTCATCGTTCGACGGTCATCGGTCAACGGTCAACCAGTTTGCGCTTAAATCTCTAAATTGTAGGATAATGCAGTTGCTTCGTCACATACCCTTTTTACGGGCGATTTTTTTTCATAGCCTCTCCGCTTTTGGAGGACCGCAGGGTCATCTCGGTATGATGATGAAAACCTTTGTTAACCGAAGACACGATATTACTGAAGAAGAACTGATGGACTACAATGCATTCTGCCAGCTGCTTCCGGGTGCATCTTCCACACAAACGCTCATCCTGATTGGATTCAAACGCGGGGGTATACCGCTTGCGGTACTGACCCTGATTATATGGATACTGCCTGCCTGTATTATTATGGGCGTTTTTTCTTTTTTTGTGGAACACATCATCCGAAAAAACGGAACCACTGATCTGTTTCGTTTTATAGAACCAATGACTGTAGGATTTCTCGCTTATGCTTCCTGGAAAGCCTTCCGCGTTTCCGTTCACAATACCATTACTCATTATATAATGGCCGTCTCGGCAATACTTACCTTCATCCTGTTTAAAATGCCATGGATTTTCCCGATCGTCATAGTGCTCGGGGGACTGATCACCAACATCAGCAGCAAACGTATTCCGCAAAAGGAAATTATCACTCAAAAAATCAAATGGGCCAATATCTGGTTATTCGCCATCATATTCATTGTGGCAGGAACAGCCAGTGAACTAGCCAGGAAAAACAACTGGCCACACCGGCGTCCCATCAACCTTTTTGAAAATACGTACCGTTTTGGAAGTCTCGTATTTGGCGGCGGACAGGTACTCATCCCCTTCATGTATGAACAGTTTGTCGCAAGACCCGAAAATCAAAAACTGATTCAGCGTAATCCCAATATTGTTAAAATCAATAAGGATGATTTTTATGCAGGCGCCGGTTTTGTACGCGCGATTCCCGGACCAGTATTTTCTGTTTCTTCTTATATGGGTGGGATTGCCATGAAAGACCTGGGATTTAATATGCAGGTGGCCGGATGTGTGATTGGTTCCGTCGCCATTTTTTTACCCAGCGCCCTGCTGGTACTATTCTTTTTTCCAATATGGTCTAACCTGAAGAAATATGCGACGGTTTACCGTGCCCTTGAAGGCATCAACGCTGTAGTGGTATTCGAAGCCGAGAGACGGAACGGGGGCGCACTGCTCCTTGAGCCCACTGGTGTCGATCGGGGGGTCGAGGTGATACGTGCTGGTGAGGAACT
>JBGPBW010000146.1:0-12307 GCA_041481385.1 Puia sp. | reverse complement strand
TTTCACGATTGTAGCTTAACTACCATTCCAAAGCTTTGAGAACTAACTGAGGATTAAATTTGAAGGTTCTATAAAGTTTCTTAGAGATAAAAAAAATCAATCTTCGTTTTATTTAAATTTAAACTTTCAATTGATGCCCTGGCAGTTTTTGGATTCAACCCAACATAAATTATTTCAATATCACCAGGAATATTTGAAGGAGAAATTACTAATTTTTCCATAACATATTTACCTTCTAATAGAGGATTCTGATCGATAAAGCGATCTATTTTATTAAAACCCCTAAGTGTGGTTGCAATAAAAGTGCCATATACCCCCGCGCCATAAATAGCCGATTTTTTTCCTCCCACGCTGGCTTCAAATTCTAAAATCTTAGATTGAAGACCTTCCCAATATTTTGCAATTTTGTGTGACTCTTGATAAACGGCTTCGAGGTGATGAGAATCGATAACAAACGGCTCAATTCCAGTTGAATTCTTAGCGACGGCAACATAGGCGGCAAAATGAGAATGGGTATCAATTTCCAAAATTTGAAACCCCCCTTTTGCAAACATATATCTAAGAGAAACTTCACTGTAATGATGGACGTGGTCTGCAACTATAAAATCACCAATGTTCTCATAAACGTTTGGAACGATCATATAGAGCAAACCATCCGGCTTCAGCAGCAATTTTATCGAAGCAAGTTCCTTAAGAGGATCCGGTGTATGCTCAAATGCAAAAAAAGATGTTACTAAATCAAATTTCCCTCTCCATTCTGCCCTGGGTTCATATGAAGCGTATTGCCCAGGACCCAAAAATTTTTGCCAAAGTGGTACATACATTTTACTAACATCAAACAAATAAGGAACTATATCTTTTTTTTGCATATACAGCCTCTTTAAGACCGTACCTTTTGCACATCCATAGTCCAGTATTTCCATTCCAGGTTTTAAGTGAGTTTTTAAAAGTAAAGTATCAACCTGATGTTGCTGGCGAAAAATTTTTTTCCCGTCTATTACTTTATAGAGAATATCATCCTCTTCACTTTCATCAAAAAATTGATAGTCTTCATCATAATACTTATTGATGTCTGCTATTTCATTAGTTTGCAAATGACCAATCTTTTTGTCGTAGTAAACATTAGTCGGTCCATCAAATACTTTGCTAAGCGAGGTAATTGATTTATCGGATTTTGAATTGTAAATCGGCTCGTTAATTACTTCTCCTGTTAATGCGGACACTATCATAGTATCTGTTTATTGCAAATTGGTATTTAGGTCTCAGTTTTCAATTATAAGTTCGGGATGTACATCTTTCAATTGTACTCCATTTGCAACACAGCCTGTCCAATTTATCTTTATCCCCGTAGGATCGTTAAAATTAAAATATCTGAACTGCATGCTCCAACGGGAACGCTTAGAAATATTTTTTCCGGAGGAATGAAGGGTTAAAAAGTCCATTAGAACAAGATCCCCGGGTTTAGAAAGCGGAGCGACTATTCCATATTGTTTTAACAAATCTGCTTCATTTTCAATTCGCATGGCATAAGCACCGGGTTTATCCGGATTTTCAGGGTCTTTAAGATAAGAGCGCCGAAGTCCTCCTTTATGCGATCTTGGACAAATTTGAACAGGTCCCAATTCTTTCAATATTGGAACCAATGGGCTCCAGAAAACAACGCCATCCACGCTTCTTAACTGATCCCTGTATTCATAATGCCATAGTGACCGGTACTTTTCTTCATTAGGGTTATCAATACGTATTCCGTAACCTAAAGCAGCAATACCCGGCATATCTGTACCCCTTATTTGTGAGAAAAGAAGTTCATTTTTCTGAAGGCTAAACAATCGCATAAATGCGGGAATTTGTTTTACCGCATCATATATTTCGCCCCCATATTTTCGGTTTGAGGTTATCAATTCCTGATATCCATGATCAAATGATTCGGTGGAAAATGGCTTCATGGAAACGGGAATCCTGTACTTTTTTATCAACAGGGAGATTATTTTCCAAATACCATATTGGATGGGCTCTATCTCATTCTTCAAATCATAAAAATTCTCTAATTTAAGAAAGCCCTCTCTGTTAAATTCATCTATTTGTTCCTGAGTAAGTTGATTCTTATTCATACAAAAATAGTTTTAGACAATTAACAACATATTCAGCATCAGATTTCTTCAAATCGTGATAACTCGGCAGATTGATGCCTCTTTTATAAATACTGTAGGCCACAAAATTTTCGGACTTATCCTCAAACATGGGCAAGGAAGTTAATGGATAGAAAAACGGTCTGCTGTCAATGTTATGCTCTTTCATGAAAACAAATAACTTATCGCGGTCAAAAGGAATTGATTCGTCAAAAATAACTGTGGGCATCCAGTAACTGTTCTTCGTACCGGGTAATTCCGGATTCATCAGACAAACCACCCCAGTCAGGAGATCTTTATACCAGTTAAAAATCTCCCTTTTCTTATCAATCAATTCTTCGGCCCTTTCTATCTGCGCACAGCCCATGGCAGCTTGCAGGTTACTTATTTTGTATTTATAACCATATTCATCCATCCAGAAGGTCTTTCCAATCTTCGGATTTCGACCATGGTCATTCAGGATCTTAGCCCTTTGAAATATATCTTCCCGATTCGTCACGATCATTCCGCCTTCTCCCGTCGAAATGGTTTTAGTACCGTGGAAAGAAAATACGCCTACATCCCCAATACTTCCCGCTTTTTTACCAAAATATTCAGAACCCAGCCCTTCTGCCGCATCTTCGACTACAACCAGGTTGTATTTTTTTGCAAGGCTCATAATAACTTCCATCGCTACTATATTGCCATATAGATGAACTACTACGATTGCCTTTGTTTTGGAGTTGATGGCCTTTTCTGCTTTTCCCGGGTCTATGCACCATGTATCAGATAATACATCCACAAATACAGGTTTTGCGCCGATATATAATACCGGCTCAACAGAAGCTATCCAAGTAATATCAGGGATCAATACTTCATCTCCCGCCTTTATGCCAAGCGCCATAAGTGCCAGGTGAATGGCCCCCGTGCAACTTGAAGTAGCCAATGCATATTGCATTTGCTGGTACTCAGCAAATTGCCTTTCAAAACGGTAAATATAATCGTAACATTTACTCCCCCATCCGTTTCGAATGGCATCGTTGACATATCCTATTTCCAATTCGGTAATGGACGGTCTGGTAATGGGTATTTTTTCCGTAATCACATTCATTAAAGAACGTCTAAATGGTTTATTTATAACTTCAATACAACTAAAATATTTCAAGCCCTGGTATGGAAACCACGAATTTCCCACCCCATGCCCGGATATAATGCAACTGTTTGATAATCTCATCCTTAATATTCCAGGGCAATATGATAATATAATCTGGCTTTGATTCCTTTAACTCTGACTCGTTTCGAACAGGAATATGGCTCGCGGGCAAATGTTTCCCCTGTTTGTGAGGATTCATGTCTGTAACAAAATCAATTAAATCGTTTTTGACTCCACAATAATTCAGCAGGGTATTTCCTTTAGCAGCAGCACCATAAGCAGCCACTTTTTTCCCTTCTTTTTTTGCACCTATTAGAAATGTAAGCAATTCAAACTTAATACATTGGGCTTTTGCCTGGAAATTTTTATAAGTGTCTGAGTTTAAAATACCCTGTTTCTTCTCTTTTTCCAAAATGCCGTTCACATGCGCCAATACCGGCAAGGAATCATTTTCATGATGCTTCGCATAAATCCTTAATGACCCCCCGTGGGTTGGGATCTCTTCGACGTCAAAAATGGTCAACCCCTGTGATTCAAAAATCCTTTGTGCAGTATAGAAAGAGAGATAGGAAAAATGTTCATGATAAATGGTGTCGAACTGGTTATTTTCTATCAGCTGTAACAAATGTGGGAATTCCATAGTGATCACACCTGCGGGTTTCAACAAGATCTTCATGCCCGCCACAAAATCCACGATATCCGGCACATGGGCCAGCACATTGTTTCCCAATAAAAGATCGGCTTTTCTTCCGCTGGAAGCCAACTTCCCGGCCAGCCGGGTTCCGAAGAATTCTGTTATGGTTTCTATGCCCTTTTTTATTGCAACTGCTGCTGTATTGCCGGTTGGTTCGATACCCAATACAGGTATATTCTTTTCTAAAAAATATTGCAACAAATAGCCGTCATTGGAAGCGATTTCCACGGCAAGTGAACCGCTGTTTAACGAAAATCTTTTTTCAACCATATCCACATAATTTTTGGCATGAGCCAGCCAGCTGGTGGAATAGGAAGAAAAATAAACATATTCATTACTGAATATCGCGTCCGATTTTTTGTATTCATCTATCTGCACCAGGAAACACTTGTCACATACAAACACCCTTAATGGATAATATGTCTCCGGCTCATTGAGCTGTTCAGCAGTCAAAAAAGAATTGGACGCCGGTGCGTTGCCCAGATTGATGAATTCCTGTTGTAAAATGGTATTACAAAACCTGCATAACATGAATCAAAGATTAATACCGGAAAATGCTGTGGTCACTAGTGGATGTTGCTGATCCCGGTCAGAAATATGAACAGGAGTCAGGGGCCAGTGGACACCTATCGCAGGATCATTCCAACGGATACCCCCTTCTGCATCTTTTTTATATACAGCGCTGTGGTGATAGATCAATTCGCAATCATCGGTGAGGGCCTGAAAGCCATGGGCAAATCCCTCAGGTATATAGATCATTTTTTTGTTTTCTGCAGAAAGCTCAACACCCGTCCATTGCAAAAAACTGGGTGACTCTTTCCGGAGGTCGATAATCACATCGAGTGCTTTACCTCTTATGCATTTCACCATTTTTATTTCTGCGTGGGGCGGCAATTGGTAATGCATGCCGCGCAGGGTGGCTTTTTCTCTGGTAACCGAATGATTCAATTGTATCCAGGGTTTGGAATGCCCGATCTCCCGGAATTCATCAGCGCAATAAAAACGAAAAAACGATCCCCGCTCATCCCGGTATACATCCGGCTCGATCATATAAGCACCCTCCAACGGAAGTGAGACGAATTTCATGCTAGGGAATCGGCCTCCACGTTCTGATAATATGTGGACATGAATGATGTTATATTTTCCTGAATCAGCTTTGGGGCATTTCCGCCGCCGGTACAGGCTTTATACCATGAAATGGTTTTGTCCATGGCTTCGGCTGCATGGTAAATGGGTTTCCAATCCAAATCCGTTTTCGCCCTGGTGATATCCAGCTTAAGTAAACCGGCTTCATGGGGTGCATCCTGTGTTTCCAGGATTTCATACGCGCCCTGCTGCCAGATCTTGATGGCTTTTTGTACCATAATTTCTACCGGTAAACAATCTGAAACTTCAGGACCGAAATTATATGAAGTATGAAATGCACCCGGTTTTTCAAATAGCTTTTGTCCAAGTAGTAAGTAGGCATGCAGGGGCTCCAGCACATGTTGCCAGGGACGTACGGAATTTGGGTTCCGGACCTGCACTGGTTTGTTGTTTTGCAAAGCACGAACAATGTCGGGAACTATGCGATCCCTTGCCCAGTCACCTCCTCCGATCACGTTCCCAGCCCTGGCGGAGACGATGGACTTTTGATGCAAGCCATACTGTTTCACATTAAAGTAGGAGTTTCTGTATGCATCAATGACCAGCTCGGCACAGGCCTTACTGGAACTGTACGGATCATAACCCCCCAGGCGGTCGTCTTCCGTATAAGGAGTCTGCCTCTCCTGGTTATAGTATACTTTGTCCGTTGTTATCAAAACCACAACGCAGGGTTTGGAAATTTTTCTGACTGCATTTAATATATTGGCTGTACCGATAACATTTACGTTGAATGTTTCCAGCGGATTTTCATAAGACTGCCTGACCAGCGGTTGTGCAGCCAGATGAAAAACAAAATCAGGTTGGAACTCCGTTATACATTTTTCGAGGGCGGTATAATCCAGTATATCATGAAAAAAAGAATTGCACAGAGAATCACCTTGTATGTAACCATACAATTTTTGTTCAGGATTCGGTGCCAGTGAATAACCCATGTTCTCGGCGCCTGCCATATGTAACCAACTGAGCAGCCAGCTCCCCTTAAAACCGGTATGGCCGGTAAGAAATACTTTTTTCCCCTGATATATATTATTAAAGAACATGGATTACCAAACTTTCCATTTGGCTTTTTGACTGGTCCATAAATTTTCCAGCTCAATTTTATCACGCATGGCGTCCATGCATTTCCAGAAACCAGCGTGCTTATACGCCATAAGCTGACCGTCCTTACTCAAATTTTCCAGTGGCTCATCTTCCCACATCGTTTCATCAGCTTTTTCGCCCAGGTAATCAAAGACTCCAGGTGATAATACAAAATAACCGCCATTGACCCACTGACCATCACCTGTCGGTTTTTCTTTAAAGATGCTCACTTTATTAGTCCTGGCTAATTCCATTCCGCCGAATCGCGCTTCCGGTTGCACCGCGCTTACAGTGGCTATTTTCCCATGTTGCTGATGGTATTTGACCAGATCATTAATATCGATATCGCATACCCCATCGCCGTAGGTTAACATAAATGACTCATCGCCCACATATTTCCTGATCCTTTTTAATCGCCCGGCTGTTTTTGTATTTCCCCCGGTATCTACAAGTGTAACCTTGAATGATTCTGTTTGTGTATAGTGAATATTTACTTTATTACTATCCAACTCGATGGTCATATCAGAATTGTGCATATAGTAATCCATGAAATATTCTTTTATATAAAATCCTTTGTAGCCGAGACAAATAATAAATTCATTAAAACCATAGTGACTATAGGTTTTCATAATATGCCATAAAATCGGTTTCCCACCGATCTCTACCATAGGTTTTGGCCTCAATTCGGTTTCTTCGGAAAGGCGGGTTCCTAAACCGCCTGCAAAAATGACGACTTTCATTTTGACTTAATTGTATTCCAGTTTAGAAAAGGTCGCACTACGCCAGGAATTTCTCCTCCATGATTGCTTGTCCTCGCAAACGAATTGTCCATATCTTCAGTAATTGTAATATTCAATCCATGTTTTTCATAAAAACTAATATGAATGCCAGAATGGTGAAAGGTAAGCGCAACGCCGATTGAAAAATATCCCACATTAAAAAAATTGGCTGGAATCAGACATTCAGCAAGATATTCCCCTGGTATTCCCAAGGTAGTTTTATCTGGCAAAGGAGAAGACACAAAAATGTATTGTCCAAATTGATCAAAAAAATGAAAATTAGGAAGGGGAGCCAAAGGCGTCTTGTCTTTTATTAAGTATCGAATTACCACCTTAAATCCTTCATTTATCAATAACTCACTTTTCATTTTGCCGTTCATATCTTCTACCCAAGCCTGCAACAATTCGCCGAGATAATCACCTGGTTTCCTTGAATCATCGATAAAATTTAGAAAACCAGTATTTTCCCTTCCTTCATTTTGATAGTAATGTACCGCTGCAGATGCAGTGCCATCGAATATCATTTGTCCATTTTTTAATATCATTCCCCGCTGGCATAGAGAAGCAATCATAGGCATACTATGACTTACAAAGATAATAGTCCGGCCATCCTGGTCGCTGACATCTTTCATTTTTCCAAGGCATTTCTTCTGAAACTCCGCGTCACCCACAGCCAAAACCTCATCAATGATCAGAATTTCCGGCTCTAAAAAAGCCGCAACAGCGAACGCAAGGCGAACATACATGCCACTACTGTACCGCTTCACCGGTGTATCGACATACCTTTCAACCCCGGCAAAGTCAACAATCTCATCGAATTTCTTTTTAATCTCCTGTTTGGTCATGCCAAGAATAGCCCCATTCAAAAAAATATTTTCCCTCCCTGACAATTCCGGGTGAAAGCCAGTTCCGACCTCCAGCAATGACGCAATTCTGCCTTTGATTTTTATCTGACCACCCGTTGGTTGGGTAACTTTCGATAGAATTTTCAGCAAAGTTGATTTACCAGCACCATTTTTACCAATCATGCCTAATACTTCGCCCTGTTTTACCTCGAAACTAATATCTTTTAAGGCCCATACATAGTCACTATTCCCCTTCGTTGAGCGGTCGTTCACCTCTCCTATGCGGGCAAAAGGATCTTCTTTCCCTCTCAGTTTCGCCCACCAACGATTCAGGTCATGGCTAATCGTGCCGGTACCTACATCGCCCAAACGGTATAACTTAGAAATATTCTCAACTTTTATCAACGTGTCGCTCATGTACTTAGTTCAACAATTTTTGCATGATATCTCAGACCGTATCCATAAAACTTTTCTCCACCCTGTTAAAAATTACGACACCAATAAATAATATAACAGATGTAACACAGCAACTATAGACCAAAGCTCCCCAACTAAAACTTCCCTTACCCAAAAAACCGTATCGAAAAGTCTCCACAATGGCAGTCATCGGATTGGCAAGTACTAACCATTTATACTTCGTTGGTATGCTTGAAAGAGGGTAAATGATCGGGGTGGCGTACATCAACAATTGTATTCCGAAGGTGAGTAAAAATATCAAATCCCTGTATTTCGTTGTCATGGCCGATATCATCATCCCAAAACCCAGTCCCAATATACCCATGATGACCACAAGGAGGGGGGAAATCAATAGATACAAATTCGGATGAACAGTCCCTTTTACTAAAAGGAAATACAACCAAAGAATGAGGAAAAGGACAAATTGAATTCCCAGCTTAATCAGGTTACTAATAATTATGGACAAAGGCATCACCAGTCTCGGAAAATAAACTTTTCCGAATATATTAGCATTATCCTTAAATATGGTAGATGTCCGGGTAAGGGAATCTGAAAAGTAATTCCATAAAGTTATGCCAGCCAGATAAAATATGATCATGGGAACACCATCTGTAGGTATCCCTGCGATCCTTCCAAATACCAATACAAAAGTTAACGTAGTAAGAATAGGCTGGAGAAAGAACCAGATAGGTCCTAAAATAGTCTGTTTATACGTTGCCACAAATTCACGTCGCACGAGAAGCATAAGTAAATCGCGATACTTCCACACTTCTCTTAACCTAATATCAAAAAGATTGGAACGCGGAGAAATGACCTCAGTCCATCGTTCTATATTTTCTTCGTTTATATTCCTTCTGACAGTGAGCATTAAAATTTCGATTTGCTAATAAAAAAGGATCTCTGTCAGTGCGCTTTTAACTGGTAGATCTTCTCGATGATTTCCACCACTTTCAATCCTTCGAGCGCATTGGTGGTAATTGGTGCCCGTCCCTTCAGTACATCGATCACATTTTCAAAAACGAAGTGGTGATTGGCGGCAGAACCTTTATATGGACCGTAGTCATTCGGCGGATTGGAAGCTGCAAGAACCGGCATTGTATAGTCTTTAATTACACTGGTTTGAACCTCATTCATATATTGGCCACCTACCTTAACGGTTCCTTTCTCTGCTATTATGGTGATACTGCTTTCGAAGTTCTGATTCCAGACTGAGGTCGAAAAATTCAGGCTGCCCATCCCACCGCCGATAAAATCAAAATGAATAAATCCTGAATCTTCGAATTCGGTTGTTTTTTTGTGATTAAAATTGGTGACTTTCCCGCCAATATTTTTGATATCTCCAAAAAGCCAGAACATAATATCAACAAAGTGGGAGAATTGAGTGAACAGCGTTCCTCCATCAAGCTCCCTGGTACCATGCCAGTTTCCGGGTTTATAATAGCGTTCATCCCGATTCCAATAGCAATCGATCTGTACCATGAAAATATCACCCAGTATTTTTTTTTGCATGATCTCCTTCAGCCATACCGCCGGCGGAGAATACCTGTTTTGCATCACACAGAAGACCTGCCTGTGCTGGTGAAGCGATTCGAAAATAATTTTTTCGCAACCAGCCTTAGTAAGGGCCATAGGTTTTTCGATTACCACGTGCAGACCCGCACGCAAACCGCTTATGGCATGATTCTCATGAAAACCATTTGGTGTGGCCACGCAAAGCACATCTATTTGAAGGCCTGCCGTCAACATCTCATCGAGGGAGCAGAAAAACTCGACCTGCTGATCCCTTAATTTAATTTTTTCCTCCGGGTTGTTATCACATACCGCAATCAATTGGCATTCAGGATTGTTCAAAATCATAGCAGCATGGCGCTTACCAATGTGCCCATACCCTACGATGGCAAACCTGACTTTGTTGTTATTCGATTCGTTCATGATTGTTTACAGGGCTAGTTGATTTATAAAACCACACTGACTGTGTTATTTGTCAGCTTATACTCCTGACCACTTTCGGGGCAAATGGCTCTTCCATTCAAATCAAAATTTAACCTGTGACCGTATTCACTAACCCAACCGATTTGTTTGCCGGGATTTCCAACCAGTAAAGCATAGGCAGCAACCGGCTTAGTGATAACCGCACCTGCACCAATCATGGCAAAGGCGCCGATTTCATTTCCACAAATAATCGTAGCATTTGCGCCAATACTTGCCCCCTTCCTGACGATAGTCTTTCTGTATTGGTCCTTGCGCACTATTGCGCTTCTCGGATTGATGACATTGGTAAAAACCATCGAAGGGCCGAGAAAAACATCGTCCTCACAGATAACGCCGGTATATATGGAAACATTATTCTGTACTTTCACATTATTGCCCAAAATAACTCCGGGCGACACGACCACATTTTGTCCCAGGTTACAATTTTCCCCAATGGTGCAGCCGAACATGATATGAGAGAAATGCCAGATCCTGGTGTCTTTACCAATTAGGCAGTTGTCATCAATAACTGCAGTCGGATGATTAAAATATGAACTCACGGACTAGACAGAGATTATTTGAAGCAATCTGATATTTTTTCTTGTAGGGAAGTATGATAAAGTAAGTAGTCGCAATCCTCAATGTTGGAATGAATTCCAAAACTTTCTATTGACACGAGACTTACTGACTCCTTTTTACTGATCCTCATCTTTTTATAGTTCCAGTTTAGTAGAAGCTCCTCTATTTTTTTCTGCCTTCCCAGTCTTGACAGGTTATCAGCATTATAAACAGGCAGTATTTCGAGAAGGATTAGGGGATGATATGAATTTATCCACTCACTTAATCCGAGCAATACATCCATTTCCGCACCTTCCACGTCAACCTTGAGGATGGAATGTGGCTTATCGGAAAGAAAGTGGGTTAGTAAATGAAAATCAAATACGGGGACAAAAATAAAATGATCAGGCTTTGTATCCTGCTTAAAATTTTCAATGATAGTTGCAGAAGAATCTATTTTGTCATCAGCGAAAAAATTCAGTTTGAGCATTTCAGTCCTCGCGCCAACAGCAACAGGTAGTACGATTGTGTTCTTAAATCCATTCAAACGTATAAGCTCCTGAATGTAGTTAATACAGGAAGGGTTGGGTTCAAATCCAATATAGTTTACTTCATCATAAACCGCGTGGGCTTTAAGCAATGTTTGTCCGGTGTTTACGCCAACATCCACAAACTGGCCATTAAATACAGGACGTAATAAAATCAATATTTGAGTCATCCAGGGTTCGGACAAATTCATGTTTCCATAACCTTGTTTGCCCAATAATGGAACAAAAAACTTTTTATCGTTAACTGTTATAGCAACTCTACTGTTCAACCTGCTAAGCAGGTGAAATTTATTCAGGATCCTGGGCAGCATATGTGACAACCTCATCCGAAGTAATTAAAATTTACTAAGCGAACCACTTCTTCCACCACCTGAGTGCTTGTTTATAAACAGGAACACCTTTCTTTTTTGCCGGCTTTTCGAAATATCCGGATTCAATTCCATATCCATAACCACCGTAGTATCCATATCCACCATAATAACCACTATAATATCCGCCTTCCAGTTTAACATCATTCATAACCAGGGAAATGGCAGGCAGTTTTTTCTCGGTATACATGTCATCTATCAGCCTCAATATTTTCCGGTAAGTATGACCTTGCCTAATAACATAGAGCGTACAATCCGCAAATTTGCCCAGACTGATGGAATCACTGACCAGCCCCACCGGCGCTGAGTCCATAACCACAACTTCAAATCTTTGCCTGATCTCCCGCATCAGGTCTTCCAGTTTGGGATCTAACAGCAATTCGGCAGGATTAGGTGGAATAGGTCCGCAGGCAATCACATAAAAATCGTCGAAGCCCGGTACCTGCATGATGATATCATCCACGGTGGCACGGCCAATGATATAATTGGTAATGCCCATTTTTCTTTTCAGGCCCAGCCCCTCCAGTACCTTGGGTTTACGAATATCGAATTCCATCAGCACCGTTTTTTTACCGCTCAGCGCCATCACAGCTGCCACATT
>JBGPBW010000145.1:0-12394 GCA_041481385.1 Puia sp. | reverse complement strand
GTTCCTCATAAAAAATGGCAGCATCGTTTTCCGTGGCAAAATAACCATAACGCACCCCCCAAACCTTCCAGCAGTTTGCCATACGATGGGCCACTTGTTTTACCGAAGTTTCCCTGCCCAGGCTTCCGTCTGGCTGAGGTACGCCGGCTTTACGGAAATATTTCTGGGCCAGGATATCGGTAGCGATCTGGCTCCATCCCCTGGGCACTTCTACGTTCGTCATTTCAAAAACAATCTCTCCGGAGGGATTACGGATTACAGAACTACGGTAATCATATTCAAACTGGTTAAAAACAGAAATGTCGTCGCGGGTATAACGCCGGCCGAATTGCAAACCCTTCACAGATTGCGTATGAGTAGCCATAAAATGGAAATGCTTTATGTGGTTAGGAAAATCGTTAGCTTATTAACAAATCGTTAAGCAGGTATCGAAAGTATTTTTTCATTTCCAATATTCCGCTTCCTGATTTTCCACACCTGTGGAAAAAAACAGTTGATAAATCGTCAATCCCAGTCCTGTACTCATTGATTTGATTTATGCACAAAATTTCCGCCTTTGTTCACAATAAAAGTTTTGGAGAAACACAAATAATCGTTTACCTGTACCTCTTTATAACGTTTCGGAAAGCGGGAAAGTTTTCGCACATTTGTAAGGTAATCAACCACATGAAGGACCTGATATACTCTGCTTTACTGCTTAAGAAAAAAAACCGGCTCAAGTCCTTCGCCCTGCTGATCGACCCCGACAAAGTGGATCCGGCAAAGACAGCTGCCCTGGTTGAACTGGCTGTAAGGGCCCGGGTAGACTATTTGTTTGTCGGGGGAAGTCTGGTGGTTTCAGACCAGCTGGACCAGGTGGTGAAACAAATCAAATCGTTATGTAAAATTCCCATAATCCTTTTCCCCGGCACACCTTCCCAGGTCTCCCCCTTTGCAGACGGGTTATTATACCTTTCGCTGATCTCCGGAAGAAATCCTGAATTGCTGATCGGACAACATGTGATTTCCGCTCCCGCTGTTCGTAAAAGTGGTTTAGAAATAATTTCAACCGGATATATGGTGATCGACGGAGGTGCCCCGACTACGGTATCTTATATTAGCAACGCACTGCCCATCCCGGCTGATAAAAACGAAATCGCCCTCTGTACGGCCATGGCAGGAGAAATGCTGGGCATGAAACTGATTTATATGGATGCCGGAAGTGGCGCCCGGCGACCCATTTCTACCGAAATGATCGAAAGAGTATCCGCCAGTATCGATATTCCCCTGCTCGTCGGGGGCGGTATCCAGGATCCCGAAAAAGTGTACCTGAATGCCAAAGCCGGCGCCGATCTGATCGTAGTAGGTAACGCAATTGAAAAAGATGCTTCCATTCTGGCGGAAATGGTGGCTGCGCTACAGGCTGTATCAGTCTGATTTTCACAATGTGGGAAAGGTGGAATTGTGAAAAATGCAGGAGTGTGGATATGAAATTTTAAATTAAATTTTAAATTTCATAACCTCATAATCACATCTCCACAACTTCAGATTTGCCACATTGTTAAAAACCAGCTGCTTCCATTAGAAAAAACCTCAGAATTTCAGAAAAAGCTGTTACTTTGTATGGTTAACAACTATAGTCATCACATTTTTTCATGAAATGAAAAAAAACTCACCCATATCAATCCTGACCGGAATGGTATTGCACGCCTTCAATAAGCGTGGGTTTTTTGTAGCGCCCCTCTGCGTTATTTTTTCTGTTCGTCCCATTCCCTTTTGGGTACGACGTTGATTTCACCTATCCATAGTATTCCGTCAGGACCTATGCCCGTAGCCAGCCGGCGGTTCATTCAGTGACCCCGTCATCGACATTCATTTATCTCACGTATTCTTTCAATGGAACAAGAACAAAAATTTTCGATACAAATCGCAAATGCCACCCACCAGGACTTTGCGCAGATCATCTGTGATGAAATGGAATCCTCCGCTAAAGCCCGCGGAACCGGCATCGCCAAAAGAAGTCCCGAATATATCCGGGAAAAAATGCGGGAAGGCAAAGCAGTGATTGCTTTCAACGAGCAGGGCATCTGGGCCGGCTTCTGTTATATAGAAACCTGGAGCCATGGCGAATATGTGGCCAATTCCGGTCTCATTGTAGCGCCTTCTTTCAGAAAAAGCGGACTCGCTAAGAACATCAAAAAAAAGATATTTGACCTCAGCCGTAAAATGTATCCGGACGCAAAACTCTTCGGACTCACAACCGGACTGGCTGTAATGAAGATCAATTCCGATCTGGGTTATGAACCCGTTACCTATTCGGAACTCACGCAGGACGAAGCGTTCTGGGCCGGTTGCAAGAGTTGCGTTAATTATGAAATTCTGATGAGTAAGGAAAGAAAAAACTGTATGTGTACCGCTATGTTATACGATCCGAAAGATCAGAAGCCCAAAGAAACAGCCCAGGACTTTGTACAGCACAGCAAACTCTACGAGCGTTTTATGAAAATTAAACAATGGGGATTGCTGAAAACCCTGTTACGTAAGGAGAGAGTGGATGCGGTACTCGCTGAACTCGGACTAATACGGACAGGAAAATTCAAAAAAGAAAAGCTGGCCAAATAATTCGCAGACTGATGATAGTTGAAAATAAAAAAGTTGTTTTAGCATACAGTGGTGGCCTCGATACAACCTATTGCGCCATTTATCTCAGGAAGATAAAGGGTCTGGAAGTGCACGCCCTTACTGTGAACACGGGTGGGTTTAGTCTGGCTGAACTGGAAACCATTGAAAAAAGAGCCAGAGCCCTGGGTGTCGCTTCTTTTAAGTCCGTGGATGTTACGGAAGATTATTACCGCTCCTGTATTCGTTACCTGATTTATGGCAATGTCCTGAAGAATGCAACATATCCACTCAGTGTCAGTGCGGAGCGTATGGTACAGGCGATTGCCGTAGCTAAATACGTCCAGGAAACCGGAGCAGCTTATGTGGCCCATGGAAGCACAGGTGCAGGAAACGACCAGGTACGCTTCGATATGGTATTCACTGGTATGGTTCCTGATGTTTCCATCTTGACTCCGATCCGCGACCTGAAACTCAGTCGTGAGCAGGAAATCCAGTTCCTCAAAGAAAATGGCGTGGAGATGAATTTCGAAAAAGCCCGATACAGTATCAACAAGGGACTCTGGGGAACTTCAGTTGGTGGCCGCGAAACATTGAATTCTAAAGACTATCTGCTCGAAGATGCCTGGCCTACTCCCCTGAGCGCAAAAGATAACCGGAAAATCGTTCTTGGTTTTGAAAAGGGGGAACTTCAGTCAGTTAACGACCAGCATTTTGATCACCCGGTAGGTGCTATTCAGTACCTGCAATCCATCGCCCAGCCCTACGCTATCGGGCGGGATATCCATGTAGGAGACACGATTATCGGGATTAAGGGCCGTGTGGGTTTTGAAGCCGCAGCACCTCTCATCATCATCAAAGCACATCACCTGTTGGAAAAACATACTTTGACCAAATGGCAATTATATTGGAAAGACCAGTTGAGCAGTTGGTATGGCAACTGGCTGCATGAAGGACAGATGCTGGATCCAACGATGCGAAATATTGAAAAATTCCTGGAAGATTCACAGGCTACAGTTTCAGGTAAAGTCTTTGTTACACTCGAACCTTATCGGTTTACAGTAACCGGCATTGACAGCATCCACGACTTGATGAGCAGCAAGTTTGGATCCTATGGCGAAATGAATAGCGGCTGGTCGGGTGAAGATGTAAAGGGGTTCGCAAAAATATTTGGCAACCAGACCGCCATTTTCCATAAAATCAATGAGGACAGCAACCCCGCAAAATGAAAAAAATCAGGATTGGCATAACAGGTGGTGCCGGATATACCGGAGGGGAACTGATCCGTATCCTGCTGCAGCATCCTCATGCAGAATTGGTTTTTGTACAAAGCAGGAGTAATGCAGAGCAACCGCTGAGTTCGGTACATCAGGACCTGACTGGAGAAACATTCCTGCATTTTACCGATTCCCTTTCAGAAGACATTGATGTTTTATTTCTTTGTGTGGGTCACGGTGAAGCCAGAAAATTCCTCAGGGAAAATCCAATGAATCCGGCCATCCGCGTAATTGATCTCTCGCAGGACTTCAGGATGGAATCCCATAACCGCGCAGATTCTTCCGATATACCATTTGTCTATGGATTACCCGAATTAAACAGGGTGGAAATCAGCCGGGCACGTCATATCGCCAACCCCGGATGTTTTGCTACCGCCATTCAGCTGGGCCTGCTCCCCCTCGCCCAACGGGGTGGTTTAACCGAAGTATTCGCTACCGGCATCACCGGATCCACCGGCGCGGGTCAGGGTCTGAATGCCACATCACATTTTTCCTGGCGCGCAAATAACATCCAGGCATATAAAACGCTTACTCATCAGCACCTGGCCGAAGTAAACCAGTCGTTGCATCAGTTACAGCCAGAATTCGGACGAAATAATTTGCATTTCGTTCCCTGGCGCGGCGATTTTACGAGAGGAATTTTCGTGAGTTCACAACTGAAATGCAAAGAGGATCTGCGGGATTTGGTTAAATGGTACACTGATTTTTATGCTGGCCATCCATTTACGGCAATTATTGAATCACCGGTTTTTTTAAAACAGGTGGTCAACACCAATAAATGCCTGATCCAGCTGGAAAAACAGGATGATATGCTGGTCGTGCATTCGGTTATCGACAACCTGCTGAAAGGAGCCTGCGGGCAGGCCGTCCAGAATATGAACCTGATGTTCGGCCTGGATGAAGCTGCGGGGTTGAAATTTAAAGCGAACTTTTTCTGATGCTTGAAGCATGAGGCTTGAAGCGTGAAGCTAAAAGGAGGATGAATTTTAATAACTAGAATAAAACTATTTTTTCAAACGCCTCAAGCCTCATGCTTCAGGCCTCAAGCTAATAAAATGAAGCTCTTCGACGTATACCCGATAAATAATATAACGATCACCCGCGCCAAAGGATCTTATTTATGGGATGATGCTGGCCAGCAATACCTGGATATGTATGGAGGGCATGCCGTCATCTCCATAGGCCACAGCCATCCGCATTTTATTTCCAGGATCACGCACCAGCTGAATCAGGTAGCTTTTTATTCCAACTCAATCCGGATACCTCTGCAGCAGGAGCTGGCAGACAAACTGGGGAGGGTTTCAGGGAAAGAGGATTACCAGCTTTTCCTATGTAATTCAGGTGCCGAGGCCAATGAAAATGCCCTGAAACTCGCTTCTTTTCATACCGGCAGAAAAAAAATAGTTGCATTCAGCAAATCATTTCACGGAAGAACATCCCTGGCCGTTGCAGCAACAGACAATCCGGTGATCCAGGCTCCGGTCAATCAAACCGACAATGTGCACTTTCTTCCATTTAATGGAGAAACCGAACTCGACAAATATTTTTCGGAACACGGTAATGAAGTAGCTGCAGTCATCATCGAAGGAATTCAGGGTGTAGGCGGAATCAATCCGGCCGCATATACTTTTTTACAAAAAATCAGGGCGTTTTGTACAGAATACAATGCCATTTTCATCGCGGATAGCGTGCAGTGCGGATATGGCAGAACCGGCATGTTTTTCTCTCATGATTATGCCGGTATACAGGCAGATATTTATAGTATGGCCAAGGGCATGGGCAACGGATTTCCTGTAGCTGGTATACTGATCGCACCGTTTTTGAAACCCAAACATGGTATGCTCGGAACTACATTCGGCGGAAATCATCTGGCCTGTGCCGCAGCGCTGGCGGTGCTGGAAGTGATAGAAGAAGAAAAGCTCATGCAAAATGCATTGCTGACCGGGGAATTCCTGATGAAACGCCTGAATAATATAAGCGGTCTTCAAAATGTTCGTGGCAAGGGATTGATGATCGGATTTGATGCAGATGGAGAATTGAAAGACCTGCGCAAAAACCTGTTAACGAACAAACAGGTTTTCACGGGAGAATCAAAACCGAATACGGTACGACTTCTGCCTTCCCTGGCCTTGAGAATAAAGGAAGCAGAAGAATTTCTTGAGTCAATGGAAGAAGAAATTCAACTAATGGTTTCATCCCCCAAACTGGTTAACCCGGCATGAAAAATTTTATTTCCGTCGCTGATGTCTCCGACATGGATCACCTCATTAAACAAGCCCTGTTGTATAAAATAAATCCTTATGCCGATAAATTACTGGGGCAAGGAAGGAAAATCGGTCTGCTTTTCCTGAATCCCAGCCTGCGCACCCGTTTCAGCACCCAGGTTGCCGCTTTAAATCTGGGTCTCGATCCCCTGGTGTTTAATGTAGACAAAGAAGGATGGGCATTAGAATTCGAAGAAGAGGCCATCATGAGTGGAAATACAGTGGAGCATATTAAAGATGCCGCGCCGGTGCTGGGTAAATATTTCGATATCCTCTGTATTCGGACGTTCCCTTCTTTAAAAAACAAGGAGGACGATTATAGTGAATTATATATTAACCAGTTTGTAAAATATGCCGGGATACCTGTCGTGAGCCTGGAAAGCGCAACCCTGCACCCGCTTCAGAGCCTGACGGATATTATCACAATTACTGAATGTTTGCAAAGCAACCCGAAAATCGTAAAGCCCAAAATTGTGCTTACCTGGGCACCACATGTAAAACCATTGCCTCAGTGTGTTGCCAACAGTTTTTCTCAGTGGGTGAATGCCTGGGGTGCGGCGGAATTTGTGATCACCCATCCGGAAGATTACGAACTGGATTCAAAATTTACCAAGGGTGCTCAGATCATCCACGACCAGGAGCGCGCATTGAGAAATGCAGATTTTGTATACGTCAAAAACTGGAGCACGTACCAGGATTATGGAAAAATGTATACCAATGATCCGGAGTGGATGCTGACTACCGAAAAATTATCGCTGACTAACCGGGCCAAAGTCATGCACTGCCTCCCGGTACGACGTAATGTGGAACTCAGCGACGAAGTGTTGGACGGTCCGGATAGCGTAGTTACCCAACAAGCCGCCAACCGCGTATGGGCAGCCCAGTCCGTTCTCAGCGACATACTTAAATCCTGACTATGGAAAATCTCTACGTGATCAAGATAGGTGGCAATATTATAGACGATGATGCATTGTTATCTGTATTTCTGAAAAAGTTCGCCGCTATAAAATCAAAAAAAATCCTGGTACATGGTGGTGGCAAACTGGCTACACGGCTGGCAGAAAAACTGGGCATCCCCCAGCAAATGGTGGATGGTCGCAGGATCACTGATGCCGAAACTTTAAAGATCGTTACCATGGTTTATGCCGGTTATATCAATAAAAATATCGTTGCCGAGTTGCAGTCACTGCAATGTAATGCCATAGGGCTCTCCGGAGCTGACGGGAATAGCATACTTGCTCATAAAAGAGAAAATGCTGCAATTGATTATGGTTTTGCCGGTGATATCGACCGCGTAAACACAGGTTGGTTCCTGCAGTTACTGGAAAATGGATTGTCACCGATAGTATCTTCCATTACACACAATGGAAAGAATCAACTTCTGAACACCAACGCCGATACCATCGCACAGGAAATTGCCCAATCCATGATTTCATCCTTTAAAGTGAGCCTGGTTTATGGATTTGAAAAATCAGGTGTGCTCCTCGACGTCGAAAAGGGAGATTCCGTAATCCAGGTGCTGAAGGCCGAAGATTACCGCAAACTAAAAGAATCGAATAAGATTTTTGCAGGGATGATACCCAAGCTGGACAACGCTTTTGCCGCGATCAAACAGGGTGTACATCGGGTGATCATCGGAAAAGGCGAGGAATTGGATCAGCTCATTACCGGTATAACCGGTACAACCATACAATATGAATAAACCATCCATTGAGACGTTACAGTCAGATGCAATTATTCTATTAAAGGAACTTATTGCAACACCATCTTTTTCCAAGGAGGAAAACGATACGGCAGACCTGCTCTGTGCTTTTTTTTCAAGGCACGAAATTCCGTTTGCCCGTGTAGGGAATAATATTTACGCACGGAATAAAAACTATCACAGTTCGAGGAAAAGCATTTTATTGAATTCGCATCATGATACCGTCAGGCCTAACAAGGCATACAGCATGGATCCGTTTACGCCAATAGTAAAGGACGGGAAACTCTATGGTTTGGGCAGCAATGATGCCGGAGGCTGCCTGGTGAGTCTGGCGGCCGTCTTCCTGTATTATTATAACCAGGATGATCCCAAACATAATATTGTATTTGCCGCCAGTGCCGAAGAAGAGATCAGTGGTGTCAACGGGATCGAACTGGTTCTTCCCTACCTGGGTCAGATTGACTTCGGTATCGTAGGCGAACCCACCAAACTTGAAATGGCTGTTGCTGAAAGAGGATTGATGGTCATTGACTGCGTAGCGTCGGGCAGGCCCGGTCATGCAGCCCGGAATGAAGGTGAGAATGCCCTTTATAAAGCCGTTGACGATATCAACTGGATACGTAATTATCGGTTTGAGAAAAAAAGTGAACTGCTCGGAGAAACCAGGCTGAGCGTGACTGTTATTGATACCGAAAACAAGCAGCATAATGTGGTGCCGGCACAGTGTAAGTATGTGATGGACGTACGCGTAAATGAGTTGTACAGTTTTGAAGAAATACTGGAAGCGCTGAAAACCAACCTGAAAAGCAGTTTCAAGCCACGCACCACCCGTATGAAATCGACCTCAATACCCCTGGATCATCCGCTGGTCCAATCTGGTGCACGGCTCGGCAAAGGGTATTATGGTTCGCCCACCACCTCTGACAAAGCCCTGATGCCCTTCCCAGCGTTGAAAATGGGTCCTGGTGATTCAGCCAGAAGTCACACTGCAGATGAGTATATTTATATCGACGAAATAAAAGAAGGAATCATTACCTATATCAAACTGCTTGATGAGTTTATATAAGGAAAGTATGGGAGTATGGGAGTATGGAAGTATGGAAGTGGATTTGAAAATATTAGCGTTACCAATTAACAATTGAACAATTAACAATTATAAAAAGCCTTAAGCTTTACGCCTTAAGCCTAAAAAGGACAAAGTTTAGAAAATGAAACTCTGGGAAAAAAAAGGACAGGATGTCGATGCACAAATTGAAAAATTCACGGTCGGGCGTGATCAGGAATTTGATTTGGTGCTTGCAAAATATGATGTTCAAGGTTCGGTGGCCCATGTAAAAATGCTGGAATCCGTGCACATGCTTTCGTCTGACGATAGCCGGCTTATTTTAGAGGAACTTGAAAATATTGGAAAGGAGATAGAAGAGGGCCGATTCCGGATTGAAGCAGGAGTGGAAGATGTGCATTCCCAGATTGAATTGAATTTAACCCGCAAAATCGGTGAAGCCGGAAAAAAAATACACAGCGGACGCAGTCGCAACGACCAGGTTGCTGTCGATATAAAATTATTTCTTCGTGCAGAGATTTTTTCGCTCAGGACGGAGGTAAAAAACCTCTTCGATCTATTGGTGTCCCTGAGCGATCAGTATAAAAACGACCTGCTTCCTGGTTATACCCACCTGCAAATTGCTATGCCTTCTTCTTTTGGCCTCTGGTTCGGAGCCTACGCCGAAAGTCTGATCGATGACCTGGAAATGCTCGCCGCTGCTTTCCGCGTTGTCAACAAGAATCCATTGGGAAGTGGTGCGGGTTACGGATCTTCATTACCCCTGAACCGGACAATGACTACAGAGCTGCTCGGATTTGAAAACCTGCATTTCAATGTAGTATATGCACAGATGAGTCGTGGAAAGACTGAAAAGATGGTTTCCTTCGGTATGGCTTCTCTGGCGGCAACCCTTTCCCGTCTTGCAATGGACTGCTGTTTATATATGAACCAGAACTTTGGCTTTATTTCGTTTCCGGATGAACTCACCACCGGTAGCAGCATCATGCCGCACAAAAAAAACCCGGATGTATTTGAACTTATCCGCGCCAGATGTAACCGCATCCAGGCCATTCCCAACGAACTCACCCTCCTGATGAATAATCTACCCTCCGGTTACCATCGCGATATGCAGCTGACCAAGGAAATATTATTCCCGGCCTTCGAAGAATTGAAGTCCTGCATTGCCATGGTCATATTGATGTTTTCACAGATCCGGGTAAAGAAAAATATTCTTCAGGATGAAAAATACAAATACCTGTTCAGCGTGGAAGCAGTCAACGAAATGGTTAATCAGGGCATCCCCTTCCGCGAAGCATACAAAACGGTCGGTCAACAGATAAACACCGGGAACTTTTCATTCGATCAGACCAAACCACTTAACCATAGTCACGAAGGCAGTCTTGGAAATCTGAACCTTTCTGAAATTGGGAGGCAAATGGAACAAATCCTCAAAAAATTCTAAGATTTTGACTTCTGATCAATCCTCAAATTACATGACCTGGACGCCATTGGGCTTTAACCATTCATTACGAAGTTTTATTTGTTCCTCCGTAGCCGTTTGCGAAAACCTTAACACATTATACTTTACAATGGGAATTTTAATTAGAATCCCCTTTAGTTCAACTGTTTTCACCACTCCGTTTTCATCCTTTCTCGCAACCAGGACGACCAGATTTTCCCCGGCTTTTGAAGTGGTCTGAAAGTTTCTGAAAAATTTAGGTGCATTGGTGCGATTCATTTCCAAACCATTTACGGATATAATCTCATCATTGACATGATACCCCATGGCTTTCCCAAATGCATTCATATTACTTACATCTGAGATGACCAGTCTTTTTGTTTCATTGTCAAAGTTTAAACCGATACTACCCATCGTAAATGAACTGTCTTTGGTTTCAACCTCAGGCAGATAATCCACACCCACGCTGGTAAAAACCTGTGCAAGGGGTAAAGCCTGGCTACCCGCAACATAGGTTTGCAGAAATTGTTCTATTTCGGGATAAGTGATCTTACCTATCTCATCAAATAATTCAGGATCCTTAAAACCACGTTGTTTACCGTATTTGGCAGAAAGATCTTGTATCAGGTTCATAAACCCGTATTTGCCATTGGACAACTGGAGTAATTTGATATCGATACACATGGCTATAAGCGCACCTTTCTGATATACGTTGGTGAATTGGCTTTTATATTTACCCAGGACTCCACTACTCATTACAGTAAAAGGAACAGTATCGTTATACCGGGTCTTAGAAGCGGTAATCTTTTTACTCAGGGTATTTAGAAGTTGATCCGGGGTAATCAATCCATATTTTTCCTGAACCATATGGGCATGATACTCTGTTGATCCTTCATACAACCATAAATGTTCCGACATCTTTGGCTGATTAAAGTCGAAATATTGAATCTCCTCCGAATGAATACTCAGTGGCGTTACGATATGAAAAAATTCATGTGCTGCATTGTCCACGATAGTTTCGGAAAGTTGCAGAGAATCCCTTTCCCCATAATAGTAAACAGAACTATAAGAATGCTCCAGGGCCCCTTCACTACCGGAGACACCTGGTTTATCACTCAGGAACACGATGAAGGCATATTTCTCAACCGGAAGTTTTCCACCAAGGTATTTTGTCTGGGCTCTTAATAAAGTATCGATTTTACGCGCGAGGAAACCCGCATTCACCAATTTATGGGGAGAATACACAGATATCAATACGATGGAATTACCCACCTTAATGATACTGGTATCCGGAACATCGTATA
Source organism: Puia sp. (assembly GCA_041481385.1). GTDB lineage: Bacteria > Bacteroidota > Bacteroidia > Chitinophagales > Chitinophagaceae > Puia. Next base: position 745 of record JBGPBW010000145.1, on the reverse strand, counting down.
AAAGCGGATTGTCAACGATCTGATTATAAGACCTGGTGATAAATCTGTCGGTTTTGGCACTTTTATCCAGATCTATCATTGCCGTACTTCCATACATACCGGCAGGATGAAGAACTGTGAGTTCATATGGAATCTCTTTCATGTCGTCAAAATATCCGAGAAAACAGTGGTTGTTGATCACAAATACCGTATCCTGCTGAATATCGCTTCCGGCCGGTTCAAAAACAGGCTTTTTTGTTGTGGTATCATCATAGGAATCGTTCACATAATAAGACAGACCCGTTAACTGGTTTGCATTTGAAATCGCCCAGCTGTTGATATCTTTTCTGACAACAGGTAATGTATCACCGTTCTTGTCGAATGCTTTAAAACGGTCTATATATCGCCCATAATCATCCTCGGAATACGTACCGGGCACAATTTTAGGGATATGATAGGTTATTGAACTTTTTGTTATCCCCGGAGTTTTCAATTCTACCTTTACCTGATCATTATTTACATGGATCAAATCAATAGTAAATCGATACCCCTTGAACTCCCGTTGATTTTGAGCATGGGTGGCAACTGTAACTAAGGTCAGTAAAGCGATAATGCCATATTTGTGATTCATGCTTCAATTTTTAAAATCCGGGATAAACTAAACAAATAATTGTAAAACCGTTACCGATTAAATGATAAGTGGTAAAAAATTCAGAAATTAGATATTCTAAAATCCCCGATATGCCATTCACAAAAATTACCCGGT